>JBDSWH010000242.1:0-13602 GCA_039926785.1 Gammaproteobacteria bacterium | reverse complement strand
ACGCCCCAGGAGAGCGTGACGTCGGCCGTGCCGGAGTATCCCAGGACCAGGCCGGGGAACCCGAGTGCAAGGATCAGTATTGATCGGCGCAATTTCAGCACCTGGCGCCGCCTGCCAGGTCCTTCTGGTCCAGCCGGTACCCACGAAGCAACAGCATCGCCAGCAGCTGGGTGACGACGGGGATCCAGATGAAGCCGATGACCATGGCCTGCTGGGCGCCGGCCGACTGGTCCGCCGACGGGGCCAGGTTCTTGTCGAAGCCCATCGCCGAGAGGAGCGCGCCGATCAGGAGCGGGCCCACGGCAAGGGAGAACTTCTCCACGAAGCTGATCGCGGACGCGAGGAAGCCTTCGCGGCGCAGCCCGGTGACCTGGTGATCCCAGGCATAGGTGTCCACGAGCATGGAATAGCCGAACAGGAACAGGCCGGCATTGAAGGCGCCGAGCCACAGGGCCCGCGCGTACAACACCAGGTCCAGCTCAGCCGGCGTCGCCAGCAACCAGGACAACATGCCCAGGCTGTAGGCGCCCATGCACCACAGGTAGGCCCGGCGCTTCTCGATCCGGCGGCCGACCCACAGCTGGACTGGCGTGAAGAGGATTGTAGCCAGGGAGAACACCCCGAAATAGGCGCCAACGGCCGCCGGGCTCTTCTTCAGGAGGCTCGAGAAGTAGAACAGCAGCACGGCCGTAAACGCAGCCAGGCCGATGTACAGCAGGATCTTCGTGGCCATGAGAACCAGCAGCGGCCGATTGCCGCGCAGGAGGCGGAAGTTCGCGAGCAGTGACTGCGGCACGGGATCCCGCTCCCGGTTCCGCGCCCCGGCTGTGCCGAGGAAGGTCAGGAACATCGCCGCGAAGATCACCAGGCCGAGGACGATGCCCATCTTGCCGTAGGCGGGCCGGTCGCCGCCGAAGCCGGCGACCATCAGCGGCGGCACGGCTGAACCCATCAGGTTGCCGAAGGTCATGAAGACCGTGCGCCAGGACATGAGGTGCGAACGCTCCTGGTAGTCGTCGGTCATCTCGCCCGGCATGGCCAGGTAAGGCACGGCGAATACGGCGTAGGCCACTGTGTAGACAAATAGCCATCCGGACAGGAACAGGTAGGTGCCGGACGGGCTGGCGGTCACCGGGACATTGAACAGGAGGGCGAAGGAGAGGCCGCAGAAGAACGAGGCGCCGAGCAGCCACGGCCGGCGGCGGCCAAAGCGGCTCACCGTCCGGTCGCTCAACATGCCGATCGGTGGGTCGATGAAGGCATCGAAAATCTTCGACCCGAACAGCAGGCCGCCCGCGATCACGGGCTCGATCTTCACGAAGTTCACCAGGAAGAACAGCAGGACGATCGACACGCCGTTCAGCATCGTCGTGGTGGCGAAGGCACCGAGGCCCCAGAAGGCCGCGATGCGTGTGGGTACCCGCATGCTAGGATTCCGACGTCATGGCAGAACGGCCCGCATGATAGCCCCCGCCAGCACGGCCGCGACAGCCGGGGGCCGCATCGTCGGCAGCCTAATCCTCTTCATCGGCGCCATGGGCCTGTGCATCGGGCTCGTGACCGTCAACGGCAGTGTGTCCCCGCAGCTGGTGTGGTTCCCGTTGCCGGTGCTCGGCGTGATCGTCGCCGTCGCCGTGTGGAGCGAGCGGCAGTTGGGCATTGGACTGAAGCACTCCGGCCCACTGACCGGCCCATTCGTTGGCCGGACGTTGCTGATGACCGCCGCCATCGCGGTGGCCGGCGTGGCGGCCTGCGTGTTCCAGGGTGCCCTCGCGGACCTCACCCGGGACGTCGAAACGGGGCCGCCGGGCACGAGCGGGGCATTCAGCTTCACCTACGCCGTCGTACTGTCGGTGACCGCCGCCGCACTGGCGGAAGTCGCCTTCCGCGGCGTCATGCAGACCGGCCTCGCACGGCTATGGGGCCCCTGGCCGGCCATCTTCGCGGTCGCCGCGATCAACACGGCAGCGCACCGCTGGGGCCCGGAACTCGCCGCCCAGTGGCTCGCGTACTTTGCATCGCTGGCCGCACTGGGCTGGCTGCGCGCCGTGACGGGTTCGCTCTGGCCGCCGCTGATCGCCCACGTCACGGCCAATCTGCTGACCGCGCTCGCGCTGTGGCAGTGGGGGCCGTTTGTGCAGGGAAATATCGGCGGCGCGGGACTTGTCGTCGTCGCCGGGCTGGCGATTGGAGGACTGATGGCAGCAGGGAGGCTCGCCGTCAGGCCGGCTCGCGGTTCCGTTCAAACGGAGCTGTAGTCGATACAATGGAGCGCGACATGGGTACTACGATCGCCACCAAAGCGGACCTGGCCGAAGTCCGCCAGGAATGTGCCCTGATCCGCAAGGACATGGAGCTGCTGTCCACCACGATGACCGTGCGATTGGGGTCCATGCTTATGGTGGACCTGGGCCTACTGTTCGCGGGCCTCAAGTTGACGTTAGGCTGACCTGAGGTCCCGCCCCGGTGCCCGTTGCGGCCCGCCGCTTCCGGTAACGGATGACCCGGAGCAATCGCCAGGGCGTCATCGGAATCTGGGGCAGCATCTCGCCGACGGCATTGGCGACCGCATTCGCGACCGCCGCCATTGTGACGACGATGGGACCCTCGCCCACTTCCTTCGCGCCGAACGGTCCGTAGGGGTCGATCGTTTCGACCAGGATGTACTCGACCTCGGGCAGCTCGTAGGTCCGGGGCAGCTTGTACTCGAGGCGGGACGGATTGAGGATCTGGCCGCCATCCATGCGGCACTCCTCGTACAGGACCTGGCTCATGCCGGAAAAGACCTGGCCGTCCAGCTGCCCTTCCACCGCCAGCGGATTCAGCGCCCGGCCCAGGTCATGAGCGGCGGTCACCTTCAGCACCTTCACGGCGCCGGACTCGGGATCTACCTCCACCTCCGCCACCTGGGCGCCGAAGGAGTACGCGAGTGACCCCGACTGCCGCGGCGAATTGAAGAAGCCACGGCCCATGATCGAGCGGCCCTCGACGCCGTTGAACGCCTTCCCAATCGCCTCGCGGAAGCTGAAGGAACGGCCCGGCGCTTCCGGAGCCTCGCCCTGCACCCAGACTCGCCGGTGGGCGAACTGCAGGTTGCCGGGCGCCGTGCCGAGCAGGCCGGCAATGATTTCGGCGAGCTGGCCACGCGCGTCCTCCGCCGCCGCCTTCACCGCATTGCCCGTCGTGAACGTGCCGCGCTGGGAGAAGGCGCCCCAGTCGAAGGGCGTGATATCCGAGTCACCGCCGACGATGCGGATGTCTTCCGGCTCGATGCCGAGCACCTCGGCCGCGATCATCCCCATCACCGTGTGGGAGCCCTGCCCCATGTCCGGGATGCCGGTATAGAGCGTCACGATGCCGTCGTCGGCGACCTTGAGCATCGCGGCCGAAGTGTCGTTGGCCGCGTTCTTGCCGCCAGACGCCTGGGCGCCAATGTCGATACCGATCCCCCGCCAGGGCGGCAGCTTCCCGTATTTGTCCTTCCAGCGGGAGCGCTCGACCACCTTGTCGATGCACTCCTTCAGGCCGCAGGACGCGAAGTCACTGCCGTCCAGCGCGTGATGGCCCGGATCGATGGCATTGATCCGGTGGAACTCGGCAGGATCCATGCCGAGTTGCTCGGCCACGTGGTTCAGGTGCTGCATCCAGCCGGCCGACAGCCGGCCAAAGATGCCGCCGTGGTGGGACCCCTTGGGCACGGTATTCGTGTAGATGAAGCGGCCCTTGTAGCGGACCGCGTCCACCTTGTAGAGCCAGTTGAGGTAGGGCGCCGGCAGCCAGAGAATCATCGCCCATTCGGCGTGGGCGCCGGCGTCGAAAGTGACGTCGGCCTCGAGCGCGCGGATCTTCCCGTCCCGGCTGACGCCCGTGCGAAACCGGTATTGGGTCTCGCCGGAACCGCGGAACATGATGAATTCCTCGTCGCCGGTCGCCTTGATCTTCACCGGCTTGCCGGCTTGGCGGGACAGCAGCGCAGCGATGAAGTGGTGGGGCTTCGCCCGCCCGCGGCCCGTGAAGGCGCCTCCCACATTGCCGTAGACGATGCGCACCTGACTCGTCTCGAGGCCGAAAGCCTTGGCCAGCGCCATCTGGTACATGGGAGCGCCCTGGGTCGGCGTCCACATGTGCAGCTTGTCGGGATTGGTGAAGTCGGCGAGCGCAACGTGTAGTTCCGCCAGCGTGTTGTGCTGGACAGGCGAGCGGAAGTCGTCGGTGACGACAAGATCGCTCGCGGCAAACGCCCCATCGGGGTCGCCGAAGTCCTTCTCGTGGGTCAGCGCCACGTTGCCGGCGGCCCACTCGTGCAGCTGGGGCGCGTCGGGCTGCATGGCCTTGCGGAGCGACGTGACGGCCGGCAGCACCTCGTATTCCACGTCGATCAGATCGAGCGCCGCTTCGGCGATCAGCGCGTCGGTGGCGGCGACGGCGGCTACCTCCTCCCCCGCGTAGTGCACGAAGCCCTTTGCAAGCAGCGGCTGCTTGTCGGAAAACAGCAGGTCGGGCGCGTCGGCGTTGCTGATGACGGCCTTCACGCCCGGCAGGGCGAGCGCCCGGGAGGTGTCGATGGAGACGATGCGCGCCCGGGCGTGGGGGCTGCGGAGGATGCGGCCGTGGAGCATGCCCGGCAGCACGATATCGTCGGTGAAGACCGACCGTCCGGATACCTTCTCGAAGCCGTCGAGCCGCGGCTGGCGGCGACCGATGACGCTCAGGCCATCGTTGCTGTCCACGGGCTTGCTGTCCTCGGGCTTGGCGGCCATGGGTTCAGGCCTTCCCGTCCGAGCAGTACTCGCCGACGTGGCGGATCGCTTCCTTCACCTTGATGTGGCCCGTGCATCGGCAGATGACGCCGGCCAGGCCGTCACTGATGTCGTCCTCGCTCGGCGAAGGCGTCAGGTTCAGCACGGCCTGGGCGGACATGATCACGCCCGGCGTGCAGAAGCCGCACTGGACGGCGTGATAGTCGATGAAGGCTTGCTGGATCGGCGCCAGTCGCCCGCCCTGCTCCAGCCCCTCGATGGTGGTGATCGCCTGGCAGTCCCATTCCAGCGCGGGGGTAAGGCAGGACAACACCGCCTCACCGCGCCCGTTGTGTACCGTGCAGACGCCGCAGGAGCCGGTGGTGCAGCCCTCCTTCGTGCCCATCAGCTTCAGCTTGCCCCGCAGGACGTCGAGCAGCGTGTGCTGGGAACTGACGGCAACCTCGTGGGCATCGCCGTTGACGACAAGCGTGATCAGGCCCTTCTTCATGCCGGCATCTCCCTCAGGGCCAGGACGGCCTTGCGCAGCAGGGTACGGGCGAGCTCGCGCTTGTAGGCGGCGGGCGAGTAGAGATTGGTGAGCGGCCCCAGCGTATCGCGAAGTGTAGCGCAGGCCGCTTCGATGCCGTCGTCGCCAAGACCGAGTGCCACGAGGCGTTCAGCGGCGGCCGACAGGACCCGCGGCGAGGTCGTCAGTGAACCCAGCACCACGCGCACGCGGCTGGTGCTGGTGCCCTGCCCGTCGGCGACGAGTGCAATGGCGCCGTACGAGAAATCCATGCCCTGCCGGGCCGTCTCCTTGAGAAACACCTGGCGGCCCGTCGCCGGCGGCACCGTGACGGCCGTGAGGATCTCGTCGGGCTCCAGGACCGTGTGGCGGATGCCGTCCTCCCGGTAGAAGTCATCGAGGGCGACCGTGCGCTCGCCCCGGCTGCTGGTGAGTTTGGCGGTCGCGCCCAGGGCGATGAGGGCCGGCGGGGAGTCCGCGTTGTTCAGCGCCACGCAGATGGGCGACCCCTGGATGGCATGGCACGCGTCGGTGCCCGTCTTCAGGCAGGGGCCCTTCGTGTCGCGCCACTCCTTGGTCTGGTTCGTGAACCAGCATCGGGTGTCGAGGCAGAGATTGCCGCCAAGCGTGGCGAGATTGCGCACGTGCCGGGACGCGACGGCCCGGAACGCTTTGACGAGCGCCGGGTATCGCTCCCGCAGGACCGGGTTGGCAATGAGGTCGGTGAGCCGCGAAGCCGCGCCGAGTCGGAGGCTGCCGTCCGGCAGAACGGCGACGCCCTGGAGCTCGGGCAGGTCTTTCAGACTCAGCACCGTGTCCGGCGTCATGAGGCGGCAGCGCATGTTGAATACCACGTCGGTGCCGCCACCGAGCAGCCGGACACCGGGAGGCGCGTCCCGCAGCACGGCGAGGCCCTCGGCCAGGGACCGGGGCTTGATGAAGTCGTGTTCGGGAAGGAGCATGGCCCCATTCTCCACAAAAAATCGGGTACATGCCTAATCCCGCACTGCGGGATTAGGCATGTACCCGATTTTTTAGGGGGCAACCGGCTGCTGGATGCGGCCGTCCCGGATGCGGATTACGCGATCGGCCTCCAGGGCGAAGTTGTCGTCGTGAGTCACCATAACGAAGGCCGTGCCCGACTCGCGGCTGAGCCGCTTCATCAGGTCGAACACCAGGCGGCCGCTCTTGCTGTCCAGGTTGCCGGTCGGCTCGTCGGCGAAAACGACTGCGGGATCGTTGGCGAGCGAGCGCACGACGGCGACGCGCTGCTGCTGCCCTCCGGACAGCTGCGGTGGGCGGACCCCGAGCTTCTCCTCGAGTCCCACGTAGGTCAGCAACTCGCGCATGCGCGACTCCCGCGACTTCTCGAACTCGCGGCCCCGCATCCGGCAGGGCATCAGGGCGTTCTCGAGCACCGTGAATTCGGGCAGCAAATAGTGGAACTGGAAGATGAAGCCGAGCCGGTCCCGCCGGACCCGTGCGCGGCCCAGCTCGTCCAGCTGGCTCACCTCCCGGTTTTCCACGCGGATCACGCCCGCCGTGGGCCGGTCGAGCAGGCCCATCAGGTTCAGCAGCGTGGTCTTGCCGGAGCCGCTGCTGCCCACGATCGCCACGAACTCGCCGGGCACGACTGAAAAGGAGATGTCGAAAAGCACCGGCGTCTGGACGTCTCCGGTGTGGTAGGTCTTGCCGACCCGGTCGAGCTCTACAACAGGCTGCGCCATCAACTGCCCCGGATGACCTGCATGGGATCCACCTGCCCCGCGCGCCGCGCCGGGAAGTACGACGCGACGGCGCCTGTGGCGATCGCGACCAGCGACCCGCCAATGAGCAGCATGGGTTCGATCTCGATCAGTAACGGCGCGTCGACGCGGCCATCGGGGCCTACGGAGCGGATGGCGGCCATCGCCTTCAGCAGGACGACACCCAGGGGCACACCGACCAGACAACCAAGGATCGCGAGGAAGAGGCCCTCGAGCACGAAGATGCTCTGGATCTCGCCCGGCGTGGCGCCCATGGCTTTCAGGATGCCGATCTCCCGGTACTTGCTGGTCACGACCATCACGAGGATGCTGCCGATCCCAAAGCCGGAGGCGATGGTGGTCATGATCAGGATCAGGTCGCGGGTCTGGCTTTGCGCGGCCAGCGTTCGGAAGAGGTTGGGATTGTCGACGACCCAGGAACGCACTTTGAACGGCAGGCCGGGCGCGATCCGGCGTGCGATGTTTTCGGCGTTGTAGAGGTCCGCCAGCTTGATGCCGAACGAGCTGATGGAACCGCCCAATTCCAGTAACGACTGGCCATCGCGCAGGGTCACGAACACCTGGCCATCATCCACCTGGCCGAAGCCGGTGTTGTAGATGCCGGCCACGGTGAACCCGAGCGTGAGCCCCTCGGGCCCCACAAGCCGCACCTTGTCGCGCAGCTTCAGCCCGAAATCCGTGGCGAGCTTCCGGCCCAGCACGAGGTCCCCGGGGGACATGCCGATGAAGCGACCGCCTTCCAGGCTCCGCTCTATATCCACGATGCCGTTGTGGCGCTCGGGGATCACCCCGGCCACGCGCACCGACTGCCGCCGGGAGCCGCGGTTCATGAACGCCTGGCCGGACACGATCGGCGAAACCGCCGTCACGGCGGGGTCCGCGCCGTCCAACGACGGCATCCACAGCCGCCAGTCCTCGATGCGCTCCCGGGCCTTCGGCAGGTTGACCACCTCACCCACGTACAGTGTGCCGGTGTCGACTCCGAGGTTCGTGAGTTGCCACGCCCCGACGGGCGTGCGCTCCGGCGGCTCGACGGTGATGTGGGGAATCGCCCCGGTCGTGTTCTGCACGATGCGGGTCTGGGTCCCGCCAATGATTGTGCGGAGGTAGATGATCAGCAGCACACTGATGCCGACCACGCCGATGGTGAGCAGCGACTGTCCCACGCTGTAGCGCAGGTGCCGGAAGGCCACGGAGCGGATGAAGTAGGCGGCCATCAGCGCCGCGCCACCGCGCTGCGCGGCGGGCCGCCGGCGTCAGGCTCCGGGGGTGCGGCCACCGGGCGGATCTTCCGGCCCGGCGCCACACCCGAGCCCGGACCCGCCGCCTGACGTACCACGAGCGTGCCCTCGGGCAGGTCCTGCACGGCCACCCAGTCGGGATTCCGGCCCAGCACTTGCACGGGCTTCCGTTCCAGCACGCCGCCCGGGCCCACGGCCAGGACAAAGGGCGGACTGGCCTGCAGGGCCACGGCACTCACCGGCAGGGCCAGGGCCTGGTCGGCGCGACGAACCTCGATGCTGACATCGACGGTCATGTTGGGCAGCACGAACTCGGGAAGCTCCTCCGGTGTGATCTTGAGGCGCACCACACCACGTTCGCTGTCCACATAGGGGCCAACTTGAGTGAGCGTGCCGCGGAACGGCCGGTCGGGATAGGCCGGAACAAAGGCCACGACCGGCTGGCCCACCTTGAGCTTGCCCAGATTGTTCTCATCGGTCTCCACCTCGATTTCGGTGGCGGCCATCTCCGAGATGCGGAACCAGCCCTGGGCCGCGGCCACCGGCGTGCCGGGCTCGACCAAGCGGTCGGTGATCACGCCATTGAACGGAGCGCGAACCTCGCGCCGCGCGAACTCGGGACGCACCCGCTCCACCTCGGCCGCGGACTCGCGGCGACTCGCCCGCGCGGCCTCCGTGCGCGCGGCCTGCACGCGCGCGTCGGCAGTCGCGCGCTCCAGTTCGGCGGTGGAAATCTGCTTCCTCGACGCCAGCAACTCGAGTCGGGCCAGGTCCTGGCGCGCCTTGTCGAGCGACGCCTGCTCGGCGCGGAGGTTCTTATCCGCCACGTCCAGCGCAGCGGTGGTGGCCGCCAGCCGGGCCCCGGTTTCGCCCACGGTCAGGCGGCCGAGCAGGTCGCCGGCCCGGACGATGGCACCCTCATTCACGGCGAGGCTCTCGACGATACCTGCCGATTCGGCGCCGACCTGGGTCTCGCGGATTGCCTGCAGCCGCCCGCTCGCCACCACCACCTCCACAATGTCGCGGCGGACCGGTTCGGTCACGACTACGGCAGCGGGCCGGCGTGCCAGCCAGAAGAGCACGCCGGCCGTAACGACGACGACCAGCACCCACGCGATCCGGGTTCGGGAAATTTTCATGGGAATCTCGCCTTGAGTTCGGTCAGTCTGGTAAGGAATGCCGGCAGGTCCGGTATGGCCACCACGCCGACGGGCAACAGTTCGCGGGCCAGCAACGTGGTCGCCTGGCCCGCCACCCAGATCCCGGTCTCCGCAGGCACGCCGTGGCGGAGCTCGGCCAGTTGGCCCCTCGCATCATTCACGTCGGGCTGGGTCACCAGGCTGAGCGCCAGCGCGGCGACGGGTTTGCGCGAACAGAAGAGGCAAATCTCGCGGGGTGGCAGGTCCGGACCCAGGTAGATGCTCCGGAACCCGTGACTGGCGGCGAGAAACGCGCCCATCAGGCCACCCAGCTCGTGACGCTCGCCGCTCAGCGTGGTGAACAGGATAGAGGGCCCATCCGAGCGACGGAGGTGCAGGTGCAACGCTGCGGACAATTGGCGGTGTACGACGCCGGAGAGCAGGTGCTCCTGCACCACTGACCATTCCCCCCGGTGCCACCGATTGCCAGCCTCGCGAAGCGCCGGCGAAGTGACGTCCCGGACCAGTTCAAGGGGCTCGAGCCGTTCGACCGCCACCGCGAAGACGCGGTCACACCCCTCGAAGTCATAGTCGGCTGCGGCGGCCAGGAGGCCCGCCACGAGCCGGTCGGGTGTGGACAGGTCGTCTGCGTCCATGGGTGACTGTAGCCGAATAGCCGGGCGAGACTGTTGCCTCTACCCCCTGCTGTTCGGCGGCGAGTGCATTTGGGATTCGCGCCGTCAGCGGGAATTCACGCCGCGGGGGTCACATCCTCATAAAATTCGTGGGAGTGGCTTGGCAACAAGTGCGGGAAGAGGTCCTTGTTGCGGGCTGCGGTCGCGCCCCGCGAAAACGCTATGCGGTCCGCAACGCTGTCCCACTGCTCGACCATCACGAAATGAACACCTTCCGGGTCGTGGCCGTGACCCTTCAGCTGGTCCGGCGGCGTGACACGGCGGACCTCCGCCTCCATCGTCCCGGGACGAGCGCGCAGGATGCGGCGGCCCCGGAAGCCGGGCGCTGCCCGCATGAGGGACTCCAGCTCCTGGTAGAACCGGGTCACTTCCAGTTCGTGACCGGGCTTTGCGTAGAGGCTCGCAATGTAATTCACCATCGACTCGGCTCCGCAGTGGGATTTTGTACTTTCGATTATGCACCGGATCGTCCCCGCCTTAAGCTGGCGAAGGCGTCCAGCGCCCGCTGGCGGGCCGCGTGATGATCGACGATCGGCTCGGGGTAATCGGCTCCAAGCCGGATGCCGGCGGCCTGCAGCACGCTGTCCGGCGCTTCCCACGGCGCGTGCAGGAATTTGTCGGGCAGCGCCGCCAGTTCCGGCACCCAGCGCCGCACATAACGGCCATCGGAATCGAACTTGCGAGACTGCAGGACAGGATTGAAGACGCGGAAGAACGGCGCCGCATCGGCGCCACAACCGGCGACCCACTGCCAGCTGGCGGCGTTGTTCGCGAGATCCGCATCCACCAGCGTGTCCCAGAACCACGCTTCACCGTCCTGCCAGGGCACCAGCAGGTCCTTCACCAGGAAGGACGCGACGATCATGCGCACCCGGTTATGCATCCAGCCGGTGGACCACAACTGGCGCATGCCCGCATCGACCAGCGGGTAACCCGTCCGTCCGCGGCACCAGGCGGCGAAGAGTGGCGGCTCGGCAACCCAGGGAAAGTCCGCAAACTCCGCGCGCAGCGGCTGGTCCGGCATGTCAGGCCAATGAAACAGCAGATGCGCCGAGAATTCCCGCCAGCCCAGTTCCCGGAGAAATGCGCCGCCTTCGGTATCCGGCGCCACGCCGGCCGCCATGCTCGCGTGCAGGGTGTGCCAGACCTGGCGTGGGCTGATTTCGCCGAAGTGCAGGTGAGGCGACAGCCGCGAGGTGCCGGCCACGCCCGGTTGATCCCTCGCGTACCGGTAGCGCTCCACGGGCCCGTCGAGGAATCCCGCGAGCCGCGCCATTGCCGCCGCCTCACCCGGGATAAAGGCCGACCCAAGGCCGCTGCTCCAGTCCGGCGATGTAGGCCTGAGGCACCAGTCGGCGAGGTCCTCGCTGGCTGGCCAGATTGCCTGACCGGGCAGCGCGGGCGGCGCGCCCACCGGCGGCGCCGGAGCGGGCTGCGCGAGACAGGCCTTCCAGAACGGCGTGAACACCTTGAAGGGCCGGCCCGCACCGGTGCGCAGGCCTTCGGGTTCGAAAAGCAGGCGGCCTGGAAAGCGGCGCAGTCTCGCCGCGTCGGCCAGTTGCGCCCTTAGCCGCGACTCGAGAGCGGCCTCGCCGGGTTCGTAACAGCGCGACCAGTGGATCGCGTCGGCACCGGTCTCCTCGATTAGCCCGGCGAGCGTGGCCAGTGAGTCGCCCGTGCGCAGGATCAGGCGGGAGCCGCGCGACTCCAGATCGTCAGACAGTCGCTCGAGGGAGCCCTGCAGCCACCAGCGGCTGGCACCACCGGCCGGCCAGCGACCGGCCCCGGCGTCGTCCCGGATGAAGACCGGCAGGACCGGAAAGCCGGTCGCGCAGGCCGCGCCGAGCGCTGCATTGTCGGCCAGGCGCAGGTCCTGGCGAAACCACACAATGACAGGCGCTGGCATACGGTGTGATTCGCTGGTATTCCAGCGCTGGATTGCCCACGGCACACGGCACCCGTTCCACGGCCTACAGGGAGACCGCCCATGACGAAGGACCAGCTCTTTCTACTGAAACCCGACTTCCGTGACGGCGACCAGGGTCCCTGGTACTGCCCGTCCTGCGCGACGCTGGAGGGCGTGCTGTCGTTCTACCCGCGCCTTCGCGGACTGGTCGATGTCCAATATTTGGAGTTTCCCCGCCCCCGTGCCGCGGTGATCGCCGCCATCGGCGCGGAAAACCAGGGTCTGCCCGTGCTGGTCGTTGCTTCGGAGCGCGGTTCGGACCCGGGGGCGGACGCGGCGCTGGCGGGGCTGGACACCCACGAGGCCCAGGGCCGCCGCTTCCTCCAGAGCCCCAGCGACATCGGCCGCTACCTGGCGCGCCGGCACGGGATCGGCGAGCCGCACTGAATACGGCTGCGTGTAGGAGCGCCTCGTGTAGGAGCGCCGACCGGCGCGATCGCGGCTAAAGCCGCTCCTACGCGTCGTCGAAACGCCGCGTGATGTCCTCGTAGGCGTCGATACGCCGGTCGCGCAGGAAAGGCCAGCCGATGCGAAAGGCCTCGATGGCGTCGGTCTGCAGTTCCACTTCGATGATCGCTTCGGCATCGGCCGGGCCACGGGCGAGAATGTGGCCGTCCGGCGCTACCGCAAAGCTCTGTCCCCAGAACTCGATGCCGCCGCTGCCCCCGTTGCTGGCGGGGTCCGGCTCGAAGCCCGTCCGGTTGATCGACAGCACGTAGCAGCCGTTGGCAATCGCGTGCGCGCGCTGCGCCAGTTCCCAAGCGTCGTGCTGCCTCTCGCCGACCCGTTCCTTCTCCTCCGGGTGCCAGCCGATCGCCGTCGGATAAATGAGGATCTCGGCCCCCTTCAGCGCCGTCAGGCGCGCCGCCTCCGGGTACCACTGGTCCCAGCACACCAGCACGCCGAGATGACCCGCACCGGTGGCAAAGGATCGGAAGCCCAGGTCACCGGGCGTGAAGTAGTACTTCTCGTAGTACCGGGGGTCGTCGGGAATGTGCATCTTGCGGTACTTGCCGGCGTAGCCCTTGCCGCCGTCCAGGACCGCCGCCGTATTGTGGAAGAGTCCCGGGGCGCGCCGCTCGAAGAGGCTGATGACGATCGTCGCATCAAACTCGGCCGCAACTTTCGCAAAGGCCTCGGTGCTCGGCCCGGGTACCGACTCGGCGAGTCCGAAGTGGGCGCTATCCTCGCTCTGGCAGAAGTAGCGGCTGCGGAACAGTTCCGGCAGGCAGATCAGCCGCGCACCGTTCCGGGCGGCCTGGCGGGTGAAGCCGAGAGCGCGCTCCAGGTTGTCCGCCGGATCGGCGGAACAACGCATCTGGATCAGGGCCGTCGGCAGCACCCCGCCGGTCATCCGGCGCGCTCCGCGCCGTTGCTACCGGCGACCGGCATCGGCCGCGCGTCACAATAAGTGGTGTCGTTGAAGCACGCGACGTACTGGCCGAGGATTTCCATGCCCTGCGTGGGCCGGATCACCCCGGCATCGATCTTGCGCTTCACGATGTCGCTCATGCGGCGGTTGAGGTC
>JBDSWH010000241.1:0-11439 GCA_039926785.1 Gammaproteobacteria bacterium | reverse complement strand
AACTGCTGTATTCCGCCCGTATCATCCCCAACCGCGGTTCGTGGCTCGACTTCGAGTTCGATCCGAAGGACATCGTCTACGTCCGCATCGACCGCCGCCGCAAGCTGCCGGTCACGATCATCCTGCGCGCCCTGGGCCTTACCAACCAGGAAATGCTGGACCTCTTCTTCGAGAAGAACGATTTCTACCTGTCCGCCAAGGAAGTGGAGCTGGGTCTTGTTCCCCAGCGGCTTCGTGGCGACACCGCCACCTTCGATATCAAGATCGGCCGCAAGGTCGTCGTAGAAGAGGGCCGCCGCATTACCGCCCGCCACGTCCGGGAGCTCGAGGATTCGGGCGCCAAGACGATGGTGGTGCCCAAGGAATACCTCGAGGGCAAGATTGTCGCCCATGACGTGGTCGACAAGAGCTCGGGCGAGCTGCTGGCTCGCGCCAATGACGAACTGACCGCCGACCTGATCGACCAGTTCGTCGAAAAGGGTATCAAGCACATCCGGACGCTCTACGTGAACGATCTGGATCGGGGTCCCTACATCTCCAATACTCTGCGGATCGATTCGTCCGTTACGCGGCTCGACGCCCTCGTCGAGATCTACCGGATGATGCGGCCCGGCGAGCCGCCGACCAAGGAGGCCGCGGAAAACCTCTTCCACAACCTGTTCTTCAATTCGGAGCGCTACGACATCTCCAGCGTCGGCCGGATGAAGTTCAACCGACGCGTAGGCCGCAGTGAGTCCACGGGTCACGGTGTGCTTACCAAGGAAGACATCATCGATGCCCTGCGGACCCTCATGGAGATCCGCAACGGCCGGGGCCAGGTGGACGACATCGACCACCTCGGCAACCGCCGTGTGCGCAGCGTCGGCGAGATGGCGGAGAACGCCTTCCGCGTCGGCCTGGTGCGCGTCGAACGTGCCGTCAAGGAGCGGCTGACCATTGCCGACTCCGAGGGCCTGATGCCGCAGGAACTGATCAACGCCAAGCCCGTCGCCGCGGCGGTCAAAGAGTTCTTCGGCTCCAGCCAGCTCTCCCAGTTCATGGACCAGAACAACCCGCTCTCCGAGGTCACCCACAAGCGGCGCGTCTCGGCTCTCGGGCCGGGCGGCCTGACCCGCGAACGGGCCGGCTTCGAGGTGCGCGACGTGCACCCGACCCACTACGGCCGGGTCTGCCCCATCGAGACGCCGGAAGGCCCGAACATCGGCCTCATCAACTCGCTGTCGGTCTACGCCCGCACCAACGACTACGGCTTCCTCGAGACGCCGTATCGCAAGGTGAAGAACGGCAAGGTCACGGACGACGTCGAGTATCTCTCGGCGATCGAGGAGGGCCAGCATGTCATCGCGCAGGCCAACGCTCAGCTCGATCCCAAGGGCATGTTCGTCGAGGAACTCGTGTCGGTGCGTCACCAGAACGAGTTCACCCTGCTACCCCGTGAACGAATCGACTTCATGGACGTCTCGCCCAAGCAGACTGTTTCGGTCGCTGCGTCGCTGATTCCGTTCCTTGAGCACGACGACGCAAACCGAGCGCTCATGGGCGCCAACATGCAACGCCAGGCGGTACCTACCCTGCGCTCCGACGTTCCGCTGGTCGGTACGGGCATGGAGCGGGCGGTTGCCATCGACTCGGGAGTTACTGTCGTCGCGCGTCGCGGCGGCGTCATCGATTTCGTCGATGCCTCCCGCATCGTGGTCCGCGTCAACGACGACGAGACGATCGCGGGCGAGCCCGGCGTCGACATCTACAACCTGACCAAGTACACCCGTTCCAACCAGAACACCTGTATCAACCAGCGGCCACTGGTCAAGGCGGGCAACGTCATTTCCAAACGCGACGTCATGGCCGACGGCGCCTCCACCAGTCTTGGTGAGCTCGCGCTCGGCCAAAACCTGCTGGTCGCGTTCATGCCTTGGAACGGCTACAACTTCGAAGACTCTATCCTCATCTCCGAGCGCCTCGTGGAAGAGGATCGTTTCACGACGATCCACATCGAGGAGCTGACCTGCGTCGCCCGCGACACGAAGCTCGGTCCCGAGGAAATCACCGCCGATATTCCCAATGTCGGAGAGACGGCGCTGGCCAAGCTGGACGAGGCCGGCATCGCCTACATCGGCGCCGAGGTCAAGGTCGGCGACATTCTCGTCGGCAAGGTCACGCCGAAGGGCGAGACCCAGCTCACCCCGGAAGAGAAGCTGCTGCGCGCGATCTTCGGAGAGAAGGCCTCGGATGTTAAGGACACCGGCCTCCGGGTTCCGCCCGGCATGGACGGCACGGTCATCGACGTTCGGGTGTTCACCCGTGACGGCGTGGACAAGGACAGTCGCGCGCTGGCTATCGAGTCCGCTGAACTCGAAAGCGTCCGCAAGGACTTCGACGACCAGCTGCGCATCCTGGAAAAGGACATTTTCCAACGCGTGGAGCGGATGCTCGTCGGCAAGCAGGCTGAAGGTGGCCCCGGAGCCCTCAAGTCGGGCGGCCGTGTAGCGCAGAGCTATCTCGCCGAGTTGAAGCGCGAGCAGTGGTTCGAGATCCGGCTGACCAACGACGACGCCAATGCGCAGCTCGAGCAGGCTGCCGAACGGCTGCGTCAGCAGCGGCAGGAGTTCGACCGCCGATTCGAGGAAAAGCGGAAGAAGATCACCGCGGGTGACGACCTGGCTCCCGGCGTGCTCAAGATGGTCAAGGTGTACCTGGCCGTAAAGCGCCGCATCCAGCCGGGCGACAAGATGGCCGGCCGCCACGGCAACAAGGGCGTGATCTCGACGATCGTCCCCGTGGAAGACATGCCGTACCTGGCGGACGGTACCCCCGTCGACATCGTGCTGAATCCGCTCGGCGTGCCGTCGCGCATGAACATCGGCCAGGTTCTGGAGACCCACCTCGGGTGGGCCGCCAAGGGCCTCGGGCTGAAGATCGGCGCGATGATCGACGCTAACCAGTCGACGTCCGAGAAGCGCAAGTTCCTGGACGAGATCTACAACAAGACCGGTGGCCAGAAGGTCAAGCTGACTGACCTCACAGACGACGAGATCGAGGAACTGGCGGGCAATCTGCGGCACGGTGTGCCGATGGCGACCCCGGTGTTCGACGGCGCCAGCGAGGCGGAGATCAAACAGCTCCTCGCGCTGGCCGGCGTCCCGCTGACAGGCCAGGCTCAGCTCTACGACGGGCGTACTGGCGAGGGCTTCGACCGCCCGACCACCGTCGGCTACATGTACATGCTAAAGCTCAACCATCTGGTCGACGACAAGATGCACGCGCGCTCCACGGGCCCGTACAGTCTCGTCACCCAGCAGCCATTGGGCGGCAAGGCCCAGTTTGGCGGCCAGCGCTTCGGCGAGATGGAAGTTTGGGCGCTCGAGGCCTACGGCGCTTCGTACACGCTGCAGGAAATGCTGACCGTCAAGTCCGACGACGTGCAGGGCCGGACCAAGATGTACAAGAACATCGTGGACGGGACGCACGAGATGACGGCGGGCATGCCGGAATCCTTCAACGTGCTCGTGAAGGAAATCCGTTCGCTCGCGATCAATATCGAGCTCGAGAAGGACTGAATCCGTACGGTCGGAACTTCCAACCGCGCAGACCGAACAATGGCAGGTGGTGACAAATGAGAGACCTACTGAAGCTTTTCAAGCAGCAGCAGACAGTCGAGGAATTCGACGCAATCCGCATCGCGCTTGCGTCCCCCGACATGATCCGCTCCTGGTCCTTTGGCGAGGTCAAGAAGCCCGAGACGATCAATTACCGCACGTTCAAGCCTGAGCGCGATGGCCTGTTCTGCGCCAAGATCTTCGGGCCCATCAAGGACTACGAATGCCTGTGCGGTAAGTACAAGCGACTCAAGCATCGTGGCGTCGTCTGCGAGAAGTGCGGCGTTGAGGTCACGCAGGCCAAGGTGCGCCGCGAGCGCATGGGCCACATCGAGCTGGCCAGCCCGGTCGCACACATCTGGTTCCTGAAGTCCCTGCCGTCCCGCATCGGCCTCATGCTCGACATGACCCTGCGCGAGATCGAGCGGGTGCTCTATTTCGAGGCCTTCGTGGTCATCGATCCGGGCATGACGCCCCTCGAGCGCGGCCAGTTGCTGACCGACGAACAGTACCTGGAAGCCGTCGAGCAGCACGGTGACGAGTTCGACGCTCGGATGGGCGCTGAGGCCGTCCACCAGATGCTCCGGACTATCGACCTGTCGCGGGAAGTCGTGCAGATCCGCGAGGACATTGCGGGCACCAGTTCCGACACCAAGATCAAGCGCCTGTCCAAGCGCCTCAAGCTGGTCGAGGCCTTCCTGGAGTCCGGCAACCATCCCGAGTGGATGGTGATGACTGTCCTCCCGGTGTTGCCGCCCGACCTGCGCCCGCTCGTTCCCCTGGATGGCGGCCGCTTCGCCACGTCGGATCTGAACGACCTCTACCGGCGCGTCATCAATCGCAACAATCGTCTGCGCCGGCTTCTCGAACTGAATGCGCCGGACATCATCGTCCGCAACGAGAAGCGCATGCTGCAGGAGGCGGTCGATGCTTTGCTCGATAACGGCCGCCGTGGCCGCGCCATTACCGGCACCAACCGCCGCCCGTTGAAGTCTCTTGCCGACATGATCAAGGGCAAGCAAGGCCGGTTCCGCCAGAACCTGCTCGGCAAGCGCGTCGATTACTCCGGCCGCTCGGTCATCGTGGTCGGCCCAACCCTCAAGCTGCACCAGTGCGGCCTGCCGAAGAAGATGGCGCTTGAGTTGTTCAAGCCGTTCATCTTTTCCAAGCTGCAGATCCGGGGTGAGGCGTCCACCATCAAGGCCGCCAAGCGCCTTGTAGAGCGCGAGGGTCCGGAAGTCTGGGACATCCTGGAAGAAGTCATCCGGGAGCACCCGGTCCTCCTGAACCGTGCGCCGACCCTGCATCGCCTCGGTATCCAGGCCTTCGAGCCGGTGCTGATCGAGGGCAAGGCGATCCAGCTTCACCCGCTGGTCTGCACCGCCTTCAATGCCGACTTCGACGGCGACCAGATGGCCGTGCACGTGCCCCTCTCACTCGAGGCGCAGCTGGAAGCCCGCGCCCTGATGATGTCCACCAATAACATCCTGTCGCCCGCAAACGGCGAGCCGATCATCGTCCCATCCCAGGACGTGGTACTCGGCCTCTACTACATGACTCGCGAGCGCATCAACGCGCGAGGCGAGGGCATGATCTTCGCCGACGTCGGCGAAGTACATCGCGCCTACGAGACCCGGACCGTCGACCTGCACGCCCGGATCAAGGCCCGCATCCGTCACACCAACGTGGATGACGCCGGCCACATCGGCAGCGTTATCAAGCTGGTGGAGACCACGGTCGGTCGCGCCCTGTTGTCCGAGATCCTGCCCGAAGGCATGGACTTCTCCATGATCAACCGGAACATGGACAAGAAGTCCATCTCCGGCTGCATAAATGCCTGCTACCGGCAGGTCGGACTGAAGAAGACGGTCGTCTTCGCCGACCAGCTCATGTACACGGGCTTTGCCTACGCCACTCGCGCCGGCATCTCGATCGGCGTTGACGACATGGTCGTGCCCCAGGAGAAGGTCAAGATCCTCGCGGCAGCCGAAGAGGAAGTAAAGGAAATCCAGGACCAGTTTGCCAGCGGTCTCGTGACCAACGGCGAGCGCTACAACAAGGTCGTGGACATCTGGTCCCGGACCAACGACCTCGTCGCCAAGGCGATGATGGAGAAGCTTGGCACCGAAACCGCTGTCGACGCGAAGGGCGAGACCACCAAGCAGGCATCGTTCAACTCGATCTTCATGATGGCCGACTCCGGTGCCCGCGGCTCCGCCGCCCAGATCCGGCAGCTCGCCGGCATGCGCGGCCTGATGGCCAAGCCGGACGGCTCGATCATCGAAACGCCGATCACGGCCAACTTCCGCGAAGGCCTCGACGTCCTTCAGTACTTCATCTCGACCCACGGCGCCCGGAAGGGCCTCGCGGATACCGCGCTGAAGACCGCCAACTCCGGCTACCTGACCCGCCGTCTGGTCGACGTTGCCCAGGATCTGGTCGTATCGTCCGAAGATTGCGGCACCGTCAACGGCCTCTTCATGACACCGCTCGTTGAGGGCGGCGACATCGTCGAGCCGCTGCGGGAACGGGTCCTTGGCCGGGTGCTGGCCGACGATGTGACGCGCCCGGGCACCGAGGAGGTGATTCTCGAGGCCGGCTTCATCCTGGACGAGCGCAGTGTGCGCAAGCTCGACGAGTACGGTGTGGACCAGGTCAAGGTCCGCTCCCCGATCACCTGCGAGACTCGCTACGGCGTCTGCGCCCTTTGCTATGGACGTGACCTGGCCCGCGGTACGCGGGTGAATATCGGTGAGGCCGTGGGCGTCATTGCGGCCCAGTCCATCGGCGAACCCGGCACCCAGCTGACGATGCGGACTTTCCACATCGGCGGTGCCGCCTCCCGTGCCGCTGCCGCGACGAGCGTCGAGGTAAAGCGCCCGGGCACCGTCCGGCTGCACAACGTGAAGACGGTGCGTCACGAGAAGGGCTACCTCGTGGCCGTCAGCCGTTCTGGCGAAATCGGCGTCATGGATGAACAGGGCCGGGAGCGCGAGCGCTACCGGATCCCCTACGGCGCGGTCATCAACATTGATGATGGCGTCAAGGTGGAAGGCGGCCAGATCGTGGCCACCTGGGACCCCCATACGCACCCGGTGGTCGCCGAGGTCGGCGGCCTGCTGAAGTTCCAGGACTTCGTTGAGGGCGTCACCGTGGCCGAGCAGGTGGACGAGGTCACCGGACTCTCCAGCTACCTCATCATGGATCCCAAGCAGCGCGGGATGAGCGGCCGGGACCTGCGTCCCACCGCGAAGCTGCTGAACGCCAAGGGCCAGGAGATCTGCTTCGCCAATACCGACATCCCGGCCGTCTACGCGCTGCCGTCGGGCGCCGTGGTCACCATGGCCGACGGGGCCCGGGTGTCCGTGGGCGACGTCATCGCGCGTATCCCGCAGGAGTCATCGAAGACGCGTGATATCACGGGCGGTCTGCCCCGCGTGGCCGACCTCTTCGAAGCCCGCAAGCCGAAGGATCCGGCCATCCTGGCCGAATACAGCGGCACTGTCAGCTTCGGCAAGGAAACCAAGGGTAAGCGGCGCCTGATCATCACCGACGAGCACGGCGAGAAGTACGAGGAACTGATCCCGAAGTGGCGGCATCTCAGCGTCTTCGAGGGCGAGCAGGTGGCCCGAGGCGAAATGATCGCCGACGGTGAGCCAAATCCCCACGACATCCTGCGCCTGCAGGGCGTGGAGCGCCTGGCGGACTACCTGGTGCGCGAGATCCAGGACGTCTACCGGCTCCAGGGCGTGAAAATCAACGACAAGCACATCGAAACCATCATCCGGCAGATGCTCCGGAAGGTGGAGGCCGTCCAGCCCGGCGAAACGGGCCTCCTGCCCGGCGAGCAGCTGGAGCGGTCCCGGGTGATCGACCTGAACGAAGTCGCCAGGACCCAGAACAAGCAGGGCGCCCAGGTCGAACCTTTGCTGCTTGGCATTACGAAGGCTTCACTGGCCACCGAGTCGTTCATCTCGGCAGCCTCGTTCCAGGAGACCACCCGCGTTCTGACGGAAGCCGCGGTCAAGGGACTTCGGGACGACCTGCGCGGCCTGAAGGAAAACGTCATCGTCGGCCGCCTGATTCCGGCCGGCACCGGTTACCGCTACCACGCCGAACAGCGGCGCACCCGGGAGCAGGAGCTGCGCATGGAGCTTCAGGGACTGGACGACTCCCGGTCGTCGGAGGCCAGCGCGGGCCTTGACGATGGCGATACGGCCGAGGCCGGGGACACGGCGGTCAACGAGGACGCGGCTGGCGAGGCGGGCGAATGAGTCGTTCTGGAGCCCGGCTGGCCTGGTGGGCCCGGTTGGGCATCCGGGCCTGCCGCCTGGCTTCCGGCCCCGACGCGCCATTGTCCGGGCCGGCCAGCGCTAGGCCGGCCAGGGCCAACAAGGCCGGGGTTCGGCCGGTGGCCAGGAGCCGTCCGGGGGACCCGGCCGGCTCCCGGTGCGGTCCTGCGCTCCGGTTCCCTTGCTTGACACCCTTTCCAGCGGGCCAATAAACTTCGCGGTCCCGCACAGACGGGAGGACGTCTGCTGGCCGGGTCGAGCCCCGTCATGGTTTGACCCCCGGCCAGTGCGAGTCCCGAACAACGACGAGCTAACAACGACCAGAGTTAAGCGATTTCTTTCCCGACAGTAAACTGAACAGCAGGTCGACATGGCTACAGTGAATCAATTGGTCCGCAAGCCGCGCAGCGCGCCGACCTACAAGAGCAAGGTCCCGGCACTCGCGGGCAGCCCGCAGAAGCGCGGCGTGTGCACTCGCGTGTACACCACCACGCCGAAGAAGCCGAATTCGGCACTCCGGAAAGTGGCTCGCGTGCGGCTGACCAACGGCTTCGAGGTCACCAGCTACATAGGTGGCGAAGGCCACAACCTGCAGGAACACTCGGTGGTTATGATCCGCGGCGGCCGCGTCAAGGATCTGCCGGGTGTGCGCTACCACACTGTGCGCGGCACGCTGGATTGCGCCGGGGTATCCGAGCGGCGCCAGGGCCGGTCCAAGTACGGCGCCAAGCGCCCCAAGAGCTAAGACGGAGTTCCCGAAATGTCCAGACGTACCTCGGCGCCCAAGCGCGTCATCCTTCCCGATCCGAAGCACAGCAGCGATCTGCTGGCAAAGTTCACCAACATGATCATGCGCTCGGGCAAGAAGTCCGTGGCTGAGGGCATCATCTACGGTGCGCTGGAGCGCATCGTGGAGCGCAGCGGTCAGGACGAAGGCAAGGCCGTCGAGCTGTTCGGCCGGGCCCTCGAGAACGTAAAGCCGATGGTCGAGGTGAAGTCACGCCGTGTCGGTGGCGCCACGTACCAGGTGCCCGTCGAAGTCCGCCCGTTGCGACGCTCGACCCTGGCCATGCGCTGGGTCATCGAGGCCGCCCGCGGCCGCACCGAGAAGTCCATGGCGCATCGGCTCGCCCACGAGATCATGGATGCCGTCGACAACCGTGGTGCCGCGGTCAAGAAGCGCGAAGACACTCATCGCATGGCGGAAGCCAACCGCGCGTTCTCGCACTACCGCTGGTAGTTCTGGCTTCCTGATGATCAGTCCTGACTGATGTCTGATTGTCAGAGAAGTACCGTGCCGCGTACGACACCCATCGAGCATTACCGGAACATCGGTATCTCAGCCCACATTGACGCGGGCAAGACGACCACTACCGAACGCGTCCTGTTCTACACCGGGGTCTCGCACACCATGGGCGAAGTCCACGATGGCGCCGCCATCATGGACTGGATGCAGCAAGAGCAGGAGCGGGGCATCACTATCACCTCGGCCTCCACAACCTGCTTCTGGTCCGGCATGGATAAGCAGTACCCCGAGCATCGCATCAACATCATCGACACGCCGGGCCATATCGACTTCACGATGGAAGTCGAGCGCTCGCTCCGGGTGCTTGATGGTGGCGTCAGCCTGTTTTGCGCGGTTGGCGGCGTGGAGCCCCAGTCCGAGACGGTCTGGCGGCAAGCGGACAAGTACGGTGTCCCGAGAATTGCCTTCATCAACAAGATGGATCGCCCGGGCGCCGATTTCTTCCGGGTCGTGAATCAGATGCGGGAGCGCCTCGGCGCCAACCCGGTGCCCATCCAGATCCCGATCGGTGCCGAAGAACGGTTCCGGGGTGTGGTCGACCTGATCCGGATGCAGGCGATCTACTGGGACGACGCCACGCTGGGGATGCGATTCGAGCTGCACGACATCCCGTCCGATCTCCAGGCGGCTGCCCGCGAGCATCGGGACCTTCTGGTGGCCCAGGCCGCCGAGGGCAGCGACGAACTGCTCGCGAAGTACCTGGAAACGGGCGAGCTGGATATGGCCGAGATCCGGAAGGGGCTGCGCATCCGGACTCTCAAGGGCGACATGGTTCTCGTGACCTGCGGCTCGGCGTTCAGGAACAAAGGCGTTCAGGCCGTGCTGGATGCGATCATCGAGTACCTGCCGTCGCCGGCGGACAAGCCCCCGATCGTGGGCATCCTGGAAAACCAGCGGCCGGGCCAGCGGCTCGCGAGCGATGACGAGCCGTTCGCGGCCCTGGCGTTCAAGATCGCTGCTGACCCCTTTGTCGGCAATCTCACCTTCTTCCGGGTCTATTCGGGCGTGCTGACTTCCGGCGATACGGTTTTCAATCCGCTGAAAGCCCGCCGCGAACGCATTGGCCGCCTCCTGCAGATGCATGCCAATGACCGCGAGGAAATCAGTGAGGTACGGGCCGGGGACATCGCGGCGGTGGTCGGCCTGACCAATGTCACCACTGGCGACACGCTCGTTGACGAGCGGTTCGTCATCACGCTGGAAAAGATGGATTTTCCGCAGCCGGTGATTTCCGTGGCGCTCGAGCCCCTCACCGAGGTCGACCAGCAGAGTCTGCTGCCGGCATTGCGCAAGCTGGCGGAGGAAGATCCTACCTTGCAGGTCGGTACCGACGCCGAATCGGGCCAGGTCATCATCTCCGGCATGGGCGAACTGCACCTGGACGTCATTGCAGAGCGACTCCGGCGCGAATTCAACGTCGGCATAACCGTGGCGCGGCCGCAGGTCGCCTACCGAGAGACGATCCGCAAGGCGGTCGAGCAGGAAGGCCGTTTTGTCCGGCAGGCCGGCGGCCGTGGGCAGTACGGGCATGTGGTCCTGCGCGTGGAGCCATTGCCGGCCGGCAGCGGTTACAAGTTCGAGAGCCGCATCGCCGACGGCGTGATTCCGGATGCCCGTATCCCGGCCATCCAGGACGGCATCCGCGAGCAGATGGCGAGCGGGATCCGGGCCGGCCATCCCCTGGTGGATATCAAGGTCGTCCTGCTGGACGGTTCACATCACGAAGTGGACTCCAGCGATGCCGCCTTCAGCATCGCGAGCGCGATGGCATTCAAGGAAGCGTGCGCCAGGGCTGGAACGGTGCTTCTCGAGCCCATCATGAGGCTCGAGGTGGTGACCCCGGACCAGTTCATGGGCGACATCAATGGTGATCTCAGCAGGCGTCGAGGTGTGGTCCGTGGTGTCGACGAAGCCGTTGCCGGCAAGATCATCCGCGCCGAGGTCCCGCTGGCCGGAATGTTTGGCTACGCAACCAGCCTTCGATCACTGAGCCAGGGCCGCGCGACCCACTCCATGGAGTTCGCCAGGTACGCCGAGGCTCCAACGGCTGTGCGGCCCGCCGCCGGTCGGCAGCACTGAGATAGACCCACCCGCCAGTCCAGCAAAAGAGAGCAACCCGTCATGTCGAAAGCCAAATTTGAGCGCAAGAAGCCGCACGTGAACGTCGGGACGATCGGTCACGTGGATCATGGCAAGACGACGCTGACGGCGGCGCTGACCAAGGTGATGGCGGCGAAGTTTGGTG
>JBDSWH010000240.1:0-2720 GCA_039926785.1 Gammaproteobacteria bacterium | reverse complement strand
ACGGCTTCATGCACTGGCAGCGGCCGATACTGACGGATTCCGGCGGCTTCCAGGTCTGGAGTCTCGAGACCCGCAACCAGGTGACGGAGTCCGGCGTCGAGTTTCGTGCGCCCACCGACGGCAGCCTCGTGTTCCTGTCGCCGGAGCGGGCGATGGAGGTGCAGGCGGAGCTGGGCAGCGACATCCAGATGATCTTCGACGAATGCACCGATTACCCGGCCGACGAAACCAAGGCTCGCACGTCGATGGAGCTGTCCCTGCGCTGGGCGGCGCGCAGCCGTCAGGCCTTCGACTGTGGACCTGCGCCCGCCAGCGGTTCGGCCATCTTCGGCATCGTCCAGGGGGGCATGCACGAATCGCTTCGCAGCGAGTCCCTCGCGGGTCTCCTCCAGATCGGGTTCGACGGCCTGGCGATCGGGGGCCTTTCGGTCGGCGAGCCGGAGGCGGACCGCTTGCGGATTCTGGAACACACGCTGCCCCTGATGCCGTCCTGCAAGCCGCGCTATCTGATGGGCGTGGGGACCCCGTCCGATATCGTCCGGTCCGTGGTGCGCGGGGTGGACATGTTCGATTGCGTCATGCCCACCCGCAATGCCCGGAACGGCTCCCTTTTCGTGGCCGATGGGGTCGTACGGATCCGGAATGCCCGCTACCGGGATGACCCCCGGCCCATCGAGGAGGGCTGTGGCTGCTACACCTGCCGGCACTACAGCCGGGCTTACCTCCGGCACCTGGACCACTGCGGGGAAATGCTGGGCTCCCACCTCAATACGGTGCACAACCTGTACTTCTACATGCAGCTGATGGGCAACCTGCGCCGGAGCATCGAGCGGGGCGAGCTTGCTGACTTTGCCAGGAGCTTCCTGGCCCGCCAGCAATCCCGGGCTTCTGTGCCATAATGGCGCGCCATTTTTTTCAGGACTGCCGTCAATAATGGGCTTTTTCATCCAGGACGCGTTCGCACAGGGCGCCGACGCCACGTCCCAGAGCCTCCTCGGCATGCTGCCACTGGTCATCATCTTCGTGGTGTTCTACTTCCTGCTGATCCGGCCCCAGCAAAAGCGCCAGAAGGAACATCGGGACCTTATCGCGAAGCTCTCCGTCGGCGACGAGGTAGTGACTGCCGGCGGCGTATTGGGCAGGGTTACGGAGCTCGGTGAGTCCTTCGTGCATGTCGAGATTGCCGACGGCGTCACCATCAAGGTCCAGCGCCCGACCATCGGCGCCGTGATGCCCAAGGGCACGCTGAAGAACGCCTGAGCAAGAACAGCTGTACAGGTTCCTGAACCCTCTCTCCGCTTTCCGCCGGTTGTCCCCATGAATCGCTATCCCCTCTGGAAGAATCTGCTGGTCCTCGTGCTGGTCCTGGCCGCTGGGCTGATCGCGCTCCCGAACCTCTTTGTCCCGCAGCCCGCCGTCCAGGTCAGCCTCGCCAACGGTCAGAAGCTCGAGGACAGCGGGATTGAGCGGGTGCGACAGGCCCTGGAGTCCAAAAAGATCCCGGCGGCCAGCATCTCAGCCGAAGACGGTCGCGTCATGGTGGCCCTGGGTTCCGTCGATACCCAGATGCAGGCCCGTGACCAGCTCCGCGATACGTTGGGCGATCCCTACAGCGTCGTCCTCACGATGGCGCCAACTTCGCCCACCTGGCTGCGCAAGACTGGCCTGCGTGCCGTCCCGCTGGGCCTGGACTTGCGCGGTGGCGTGCATTTCCTGTTCGAAGTTGACGTGAAGACGGCTATAAAGCAGCGGTTGGACGCCTACTCCGCTGACTTCAATACGCAGCTGCGTGACAACCGGATCCGGCGAAGTGTGGCCGTCGTTGGGCAGGAAGTGCAGGTGCGGTTACCCGATGCGGCCGACGCCGAGCGCGCCGAGAAGCTGATGCGCGAACAGGATGCCGATCTGCAGATCGAGCGGCGTGACACCGCCGAGGGGGCGTTGCTCGTGGCCCGGATGACTACGGCCCAGATCAAGGCCCGCCAGGATTTCGCGATCCAGCAGAACACCACGACGCTCCGGAACCGGGTCAACGAGCTCGGCGTTGCGGAAACCGTGGTCCAGCGTCAGGGCCTGGACCGGATCGTGGTGCAGCTGCCTGGCGTGCAGGATCCGACCCAGGCAGAGCGGGTGCTGGGGGCCACGGCGACCCTGGAGTTCCGCCTGGTCTGCGCCGAGGCGAACGCCTTTGAGGCCGAGCAGTCCGGTCGCACGCCGCTGGGTTGCGAGTTGTACAAGTCCCGGGACGGATCGCCCGTCCTGCTGAAGCGGCGGACCATCGTTACGGGCGACCAGCTCGTTGATGCCAGCCAGGGTTTTCAGGACGGCCAGTCCGTCGTCATGGTGCGCCTCGACAGCAAGGGCGCCCGGAACATGCTTGAAACCACCAAGGCCAACCTGAAGAAGCCGATGGCGGTGGTCTTCGTCGAGCAGAAGCGCGAAACCATAGAACGCGATGGCCAAAAGGTCGAGGTGCCGCGGGAGAAGCGGGAAGTCATCAACGTCGCCACGATCAATGGCGTGTTCAGCAGCAGCTTCCAGATCAGCGGACTCGATTCGCAGGAAGCCCGCGACCTGGCATTGCTGCTGCGGGCGGGAGCGCTGGCGGCCCCGATCTACAAGGTCGAGGAGCGCACGGTGGGCCCCAGTCTCGGGCAGGACAACATCGACCGGGGAGTGCTGGCCTTTGAAATCGGCTTCGCCCTGGTGGCCCTGTTCAT
>JBDSWH010000239.1:0-5684 GCA_039926785.1 Gammaproteobacteria bacterium | reverse complement strand
CAAGCTGCAGACCGTCGGCGACAAGATCCGGAAGGTGCGGGACTCCGGCAAGCGGGTCATCGCCGTTGGCGGCGGCTACACCCGCGACCAGTACTACCTGGCGTCCCGGGCCGACGAGGTGATCATGCACCAGCTGGGCATGGTCTATCTCGAAGGCTACGAGTACTACCGGATGTTCTTCCGCAGCGCGCTGGAGAAGCTCCAGGTCGACCTCAATGTGTTCCGCGTTGGCGAGTTCAAGTCTTTCGTTGAACCCTACATCCGGGACGACATGTCAGCCGAGGATCGGGAAGCGAGCGAGGTCTGGCTGTCAGGGCTCTGGTCGGCGTGGGTAAATGACGTGACGGCGGCCCGAAAACTGAAGCCCGGCGCGCTCCAGGACTACGCGGATGACCTGGCCGGCCGCCTCGAGGCGGAGAAGGGTAATGCCGGCAAAGCGGCCCTTGCCGCCGGACTTGTTGACAAGCTCATGAGCCGGCCGGACGTCGACAGCTACCTCGCCGGCCTTGTCGGGGCAAGCGAAGCGGACGACGGCGGCTACAGCGCCATCGACTTCCACGCCTATGCGCTGGCCACGGGTATCGAGCAGCAACTGCGGGATGCCTCGGACCGCAACGTGGCGATTATCGTCGCGTCAGGGGAGATCGTCGACGGTGAGGCGGAGCCCGGTGTCGTCGGCGGCGATACGCTTGCCGCCGAGATCCGGCAGGCCCGGCTGGATGACTCGGTGGAGGCCGTGGTCCTGCGCATCGACAGCCCCGGGGGCAGCATGTTTGCCTCGGAGGTGATCTTTGACGAGATCGTTGCGCTCAAGGCCACCGGAAAGCCGGTTGTGGCCTCGATGAGCAGTGTGGCGGCCTCCGGCGGTTATTACATCGCCATGCTCGCCGACGAGATCTGGGCCCGGAACACGACGATTACCGGCTCCATCGGAGTGGGCGCACTGGTGCCAACCGTGCCCCGCACACTCGACGAGCTGGGTGTCCACGTGGATGGCTTCGGCACGACGCGACTCGCGGGCCAGATGCGGGCCGACAGGCCACTGGGCAGCGACGCGCGACGCGTGTTGACGGCCAGCGTCGAAGACGCCTACCGGATCTTCGTCGGCAAGGTTGCCGAGGCCCGGAAGATGACCTTTGAGCAGGCCGACAGCATTGCCCGGGGCCGCGTCTGGATCGGGTCCGATGCACGCGAGCGTGGCCTGGTTGACCACATTGGCGGCCTGGATGAGGCCATCAATGCGGCTGCCGGACTGGCGGGGCTCGAGGAGGGCGACTACGGGCGGCGCTACGTCCAGCCGGCACAGTCACTGTTCCAGCGCATGGCCATGGAGTTTGGTACCAGCGCCGTGCGCGGTGCCAATCGCCTGGGCCTTGGCTGGGTACTTGCCGGCCTGCGCGGCGCCAATTCCGGCGTCGTGAGCCAGATCGTGGACCGACTTGACCGGGAGCTGAAGCTGCTGTCTCGCTTCAACGATCCACGGGGCATCTACGCCCACTGTCTGTGCGAGATTGACTGACCTGATAAATTGACCTTAGAAAACGCTCAGGGCAGCGGATCGCGCCGTGGGTAGTCAAACAGAAGTAATTCGCCCCGGACCCCCTCCATTGCCGACCAGTTCTTCAGGTCGAGGCTGATAACCACGACCCCCGTGGTGGGCACATTGTCGATCCCGGCCCCTGTCAGCCGGTTGGCGAGTTCGGTGAGGCCGGGATTGTGGCCGCAGACGATGATGTCGCGGAAGCTGCTGTCCTGGCGGGAGATGACGGCAGTAATGTCGTCGGGCGACGCCAGGTAGAGCTCCTCTTCACGCTGCAGGAACTCCAGCGGGTAACCGATTTCCCGGGCAATGATCTGTGCCGTGCGGCGGGCGCGGACCGCCGGGCTGGTCAGGATCAGCGTGGGCCGTGCACCACGGTCGCGCAATCGTTGGCCCATCCGGGGCGCGTCGCGTTCGCCGCGTTCGTTCAGCGGCCGTTCCTTGTCCTTCATGCCCGGATCGTCCCAGGACGACTTGGCGTGCCTGACCAGGGTCAGTTGACGACGATGGTTTGAACCGGGCCGCATGGTGCCAGCTCACATCAGGCCGGCTTCGAGGCGGGCTGCCTCGGACATCATGTCCTGGCTCCACGGCGGATCGAAGACGAGTTCCACGTCCACAGCGGTGACGGTCGGGATGATGCTGATCTTCTGCCGCGCCTCTTCCACGAGAATCTCGCCCATACCGCAACCGGGCGCGGTCACGGTCATCTGCAGACGTACGCTCCGTTCCCCGGAGGGCACGCGGTTGATGGCGCATTCATAGACGAGCCCCAGTTCAACAATGTTGATGGGGATCTCAGGATCGTAGATCGTCTTCAGCTGTTCCCAGACCAGCGCCTCGAACTGCTGGTCGGTGGCATTCTCGGGCAGTGTTGGCGGCGTCACGGCTTCCTTGCCGAGAGCGTCCGCGTCGATACCGGGTACCCGCACCAAGTTGCCATCGAAGTAGACGGTGAAGCTGCCGCCCATGGCCTGCGTGATGTAGACGAGGGCGTCCCGGGGAATGGTGACCGGAATTCCGGACGGCACCATCAGGCCCTCCACGTCGCGCTTGATGACGACGGGTTCGTTGTCGGCCTGGTTCATGGCGGGGAACTCAACGGTTCGGTGGTCACGGTATCGGGGGAGGTGTCGAGGGCGGCGACAAGGGTCTTCCAGGGCAGGGTGGCGCAGCGGATTCGCGAGGGGTAGTGGCTGACGGCACTCAGCGCCGCAAGATCTCCGGACAGGCCGTTGCCGCGGGAGTCCAGTGCCTGCGTGAACCTGGTTGCCGATGCCCGAACGTCCGGGTTCGTGTGCCCGCACGTTGCCTCGGTCATCAGCGAGGCCGACGCCAGGCAGATTGCGCAGCCGGAAGCCTCAAAAGCGACATCTTCGAGCCGGTCGTCGGTGATGCGCAGGAAGACTCGCACCTTGTCACCGCACAGCGGGTTGTGACCCTCAGCCTCCCGGTCGTAGCGGTCCGGCCGGCGCTGGTTGCGAGGGTGGCGACTGTGGTCCAGCACGATCTGCTGGTAGAGATTCTGCAGGTCGGGAGCCGGTGCGGACATCAGCTGAACATCCGTTGGGCGACCCTGATGGCGTCAACCAGCTGGTCGATTTCACCGGTGGTGTTGTAGAACGCAAACGATGCGCGGGCCGTACCGGGTACGCCGAAACGCTCCATCACCGGCATGGCGCAGTGATGGCCTGCGCGAATCGCCACCCCCTGCTGGTCGAGAACGGTGCCAAGGTCGTGCGGGTGAATGCCGGCAATGTTGAATGAGACCAGTCCTGCCTTCTCCCGCGCCGTGCCCAGGATCGTGAGCCCCGGTATCTGCCGCAGCACGCCGGTCGCGTAAGCCAGCAACCGGGATTCCCATTCCCCGATGTTTTCCATGCCGATTCCGGTCAGGTACCGGATTGCCTCTGCCAGGCCCACGGCGCCGGCAATGTGCGGCGTGCCCGCCTCGAGGCGGTAGGGCAGTTCGTTGTACGTCGTGCCCGCGAAGCTTACGGTCAGGATCATGTCACCGCCGCCTTGCCATGGCGGCAAGTCGCGCAGGATGGCTTCACGGCCGTACAGCACGCCCATACCGGTCGGCCCGCACATCTTGTGGCTTGAGAAGGCGTAAAAGTCGCAATCCAGGTTCCGGACGTCGACCGGCCCGTGGGCGATGGCCTGCGCTCCATCCAGCAGGATCGGAATACCGCGCGCCTTGGCCGCCGCGACTATGGCCTTGACGGGATTGACCGTCCCGAGGGCATTGGACACGTGCGTCACGGCAATCAGGCGGGTGCGGGGGCCGATCAGCTGGACGAAGTCGTCCATTAGCAGCTCGCCGGCGTCGTTGATGGGGGCCACCCGCAGGATGGCGCCGCGGCGCTCGCAGAGCATCTGCCACGGCACGATGTTCGAGTGGTGTTCCATGGCGGTGATCAGGATCTCGTCGCCTGCCGTGATCTGCTGCCCGAAGCTGTAGGCGACCAGGTTGATGGCTTCGGTGGTGCCCCGGGTAAAGACAATTTCCCGAACGGATGCCGCGTTGATGAAGGCGCGAACGGTCTCCCGTGCTCCTTCGTAGAGGTCGGTTGCCCGGTGGCTCAGGGTGTGCACGCCCCTGTGGACGTTCGCGTGATCGTGCGCGTAGTAGCGATAGATGGCATCCAGCACCTGCGCGGGTCGCTGGGACGACGCTGCGTTGTCCAGGTAGGCCAGCGGGTGGCCATTGACCTGCTGCGCCAGAATGGGAAAGTCGCGGCGGATCGCTGCCACATCGAGAGACGGCAGGGGAGGGCCGGCCAGCGGCTGCCGGGGCTGCGCGGTTGTCGGTCCGCTGCTCATGATTCGCCACCCAACCCCGCTTTTAGGCGTGCCTGCAGGCGGGCCTCCAGGCGTGCCCGCAGCGCCGGAGTAGCAATGCCTCCAAGTGCCTGCCGGAGGAAGGCAGCTGTCAGCACTTGCCGGGCGGCGGCGGGATCGAGCCCCCGGGTGCGCAGGTAGAAGAGGGCATTGGCATCGAGCTGGCCGGTGGTCGCGCCGTGGCTGCAGCGCACGTCGTCCACGTAGATCTCAAGTTCGGGTTTGGTGTCGATTTCGGCGGTCGGAGCCAGCAGGAGATTGCGATTGGTCAGCGCAGCGTTGCTGCCGGCGGCGCCTGGCAGCACGATGATCTTGCCGTTGAACACCCCGCGGCCGTGGCCATCGGCGAGTCCGCGGAAGGTCTCGCGGCTGGTGGTTTGCGGTGCCCGATGCTCCAGCCGCGTCCGGTTGTCGATGTGGCGCTTGCCATCCGCGATAAACAGTCCCTCCACCGTGGCCGAGGCACCGGCACCGGCAAGCAGGATCGTGAGGGCCTGGCGGGACAGAAGGCCACCGATATCAATGCTGGTCACGGCCAAGGACGCCGCGGCCGCGACCTCGACGTTTGTGGTCTCCGTCAGCATGCCGTCGTCGGGCAGGTCCTGTACGCGGATAAGATCCAGGTGTCCGTCGCGTCCGATCCAGACCTGTGTCACGGCGTTGGAGAGCGTGCCATCGGTTCCGGAATGCTCGAGGACCAGCGTCAGGCGGGTGCCGGAGGCAATGTCCACCAGGAGCCGCGGCTGGCCGAACGCCGGCGCGCCATCGCCGACGACTTGGACGTGCACGGTGGTGCCGTCGGGGACGCCGCGGGCCGCCGTGCCGATGAAAATCACATCGCTCGCCAGCGCCGAATTGAGATCCACGAGGGTCTCTGGAGTCCGGCTGTCTGCCTTTCGGAGAATTTCGCACAGGGGTTTCGGCAAGGTTGGCGTCAAACCCCTCAGCGATTGAATGGTCAGACCGGAAACTGTATCGGCCACGGACTGCAGCACACCGTCGACAATCCGGACGACCAGGGTGCCGGCGGGAGCATCCAAGCCCGGGCGTCGCAAGTCGCCGTCCCCGGGTGCCGGCTGCGCGGGGGTCGCCAGGTATGTGGACCACCGCTGTTGGTACCTCGCCAGGCTCGTGTAGCGCCAGTCCTCCTGGGTCACGTCCGGCAGGCCGGTCTCGTCCAGGCGGGCGAGGGCAGCGGTGCGCATCTCGGCCGGCCACGCGGGCCCGTCACGAAGGCGATCCGCGGCGATGTGCCAGGGCCGCGATGCCGGCGGCTGTTGCTGCTCTGTCGGATGTGCCA
>JBDSWH010000238.1:0-10935 GCA_039926785.1 Gammaproteobacteria bacterium | reverse complement strand
GGACTGCCGTCTGGGCCTTGGCCTGGAAGGCATTCATGATCTCCACGTATTCCTGGGTCCGGCGCACCAGCTGCTCGCCGAAGGTGCGGGCGTACTCCATCTGCTTGGCCAGGAGCTGGGTGTAGTCGGCCGTTTGGGCGGGCAGACGGGCCTGCTCCACGGCGAAGTTGATGTAATCACCCAGAACCGCGTAGTTCTGGCGGGACAGGCGCTCGAAGGCGTCGGCGGCCATACCGTTGGCGGCGCGCAGCGGCTCGAGGGCTTCCTTCTGGAAACCGGGGAAATTGGCGAACTGATCGTTCTGAATCGTCATGGAGTTACTCCTTGGGGTGGTCCTGCGCCCAATGCGGGCCCGAGAAATACTAGCGGCAGAACTTGTGCACTGCAAGAGATTTCTTGGAATTCACCTAACACTCTGATAAATAATTGTAAAAATCATCAGCTAGGCTCGATCAGTCGCCTATTATCATGCACCGCACACGGCCAGCCCCTGACCTAAAAGTGACATCATCCCGTCACGGCAGTGCAACGGGAGCTGCCCAGACTGCCGTTCCCAGGTACAGGGCACGGAGCAGGACGATGAATCAGGCGATCCGCGGGAATGGAATCCCGAGCTGGCCTGATGCCCTCCGCCGAGCCGCGCTCCCTGCCCTGTCACCCCCCAACGCTCCCGCCTGCCCCATCCCCGCGCCTGTCCGAATCTGGCGCTGCTGCCATCTGGAGAACGGTACCCATGGAACAGGATCTGCTGCGCTACCTGCTGGCTGCGTTTCCAAAGACCACGCCGGGACCCCGGCTTGATGATGACTACCTGGTAATCCACGGCTACCGCGTGCCGTTCGACTCGCCGGTGGACGACGTGATGCTGGACGTCATGGCGGAATTCCGGCGGCGGGGGTTCAGCCGGCCCGCCCGGGGGGAGCTCGAGAGGGTCTGAAATTCCTGCTAGGCCGTGGCGGGCAAGACCAGGAGCAACAGTAGCGGAAGCCCCGCGAACGCCAGCAGTGTCGAAATGACGATGGCGCCAGCGATGTCCTCCGGGTGCCGTTCGTAGCGCGCCGCGAGCAGGTAGTTGAAGACCGCGACCGGCATCGAGCTTTGGACCAGCACCACCCCACGCTCGATGCCGGTGAGACCGAACGCCAGCGTGATCAGGTAACCCACCAGCAGGCCGAGTCCCAGGCGGCCTACGGCAATGCCGGCGGCAATCGGCAGCCGCTGCACGTGGAAACTCCCGAGCGAGTGGCCGAGGGCCAGCATCATCAGGGGGATGGCAAAGCCAGCCAGCAGCGCGACGGTGTTGGTGAGCCACAGCGGCAAACTGACATCCGCCGCCAGCAATCCCACGCCGACCACCGCGGCGTAGTTCACAGGCGTGGTCAGCAAGGTGCGCCAGACGGGCTGGCGGCCCTGGAACAGAGGCCCTGCAAGGAACTGCGAGACGGAACCCACCAGATAGAAGCCGATGGCGAGGCCCAGGCCCTGCTGGCCGAAGGCGAAAAGACACAATGGCAGGCCAAGGTTGCCGGCATTGCCGAACGCGATGGGCGGCAGGTAGCTGCGGAGCGGCTGGCCGAGAGCGCGGAGCGCGACCGAACCGACAAGCGCGCAGAACACCAGGGCCAGCAGCGCATAGCCGAGCATCGAGAGAAACACGCTCGCGTCCGCGTTGAGGTGCTGCGTGCCATTCAGTATCAGGCAGGGCACGCCGATGTTCATCACGAGTGCGGTCAGAAATTCGCGCTGGAAAGGCACGCCGGAACGCGCCCAACCGTAACCGAGGAGCGTGATGAGAAAGATGGGCGCGAGTATGGGGATCAACTGGGCGAACATGGGTCGGGTATGCTAACGGAATGCATGGAACTCACGCATACGGAACCCCGGCTCGCGCTTTTCACTGGACCATCGCCGGCCTGCTGGTTGTCCAGATCCCGCTGGCCTTTTACATGGTCGATCAGCCGCTCGGCCCCGACAAGCTCGGCAACTACGCCACGCACAAGTCCATCGGCCTGCTGATCTTCTCGGTCACGGCCCTCCGCCTCGCCTGGCGCCTTACCCACACTGCGCCCACGCTGCCGGCGGTCACTCCCCCCTGGCAGCGCTTCGTCGCCCGGCTAACCCACGTATTCCTCTACGCACTGATGTTCCTGATGCCGGTGACGGGACTGTTGCGGTCCCAGGCCGCGAACTTTCCGGTGAGCTTCTTCGGCTGGTTCACGCTGCCAAGCCTGGTGGGCGTGAACGAGGAATTCTCAAAGGGCATGGCGAGCGCCCACGAGCTGCAGGGAACCATTCTCCTGGTGCTGGTCGGGGCCCATGCGTTGGCCGCCCTGTATCACCACTTCGTCCGCAAGGATGACGTGCTCAGGGCCATGCTCCCGCTGCCCAAGGCGATGACGGAGTAACTACAGATGCGCGTACTAGCCGGATTGCTTTGCATGGCGGCCCTGAGTGCCGCCGACGGTGCCGCCCAAGGTGCCGATTTCGAGCTGGAGCCCGCGGGAAGCAGCCTGCGGTTCACGGCCATACAACAAGGCGCAAAGTTTGAAAGTCATTTTGAAAACTTTACCGCGCAGGTCCACTTCGATCCCGCCCAACCCGAGGCTGGTCGCATCACGGCGCAGATCAACCTGGGTTCCGTGGATACCGGCAACCCGGAGCGGGACGAAGTCGTCGCCGGCGGAGACTGGTTCAATCTGGCCCAGTGGCCCGAAGCGACCTTCACCGCGAATCGTATCGCCCGGGAGGGCGAGGGATATGTCGCGAAGGGGAGCCTCAAGCTCCGGGACACGACGGCGCCCGTGACGTTCCGGTTTCGGTGGACACCCGAAACCGCCGGCCAGCCGGCCCGTCTCGTGGGCTCCGCCTCCCTGGAACGGCTGGCATTTGGCATAGGCCAGGGGCAATGGCGGGACACGAGTTACGTGGGCAACGCCGTGGATGTCCAGGCGGACATCCGACTGCGGCCAGTTATTGGCAGTGTCAACTCTGTGATTAATAAAGGCAAGACGCCAAATGCCCGATAAATCGATAACGATCAAGACGTTAGATGGCCACTCCCTCTCCGGCTACCTTGCTACGCCGTCGGTAACACCGCGGGCGGGCCTGCTGATACTCCAGGAAATTTTTGGCGTCACGTCCCACATACGGCAGGTCACCGAGGAGTTCGCGAGGCGGGGCTACCTCGCCCTGGCGCCGGCGCTGTTCGACCGCCTCCAGCCGGGTGTCGAGCTCCCCTATACCCGCATCGACGAAGGCCGCACGTTGATGCAACGGCTGGGGCTCGACGACGTTGCCAGTGACCTGGCCGGCGCGGTGGCAACACTGCGGGCGCACCTGCCGGCCGGAGCGGCGGTCGGTGCCGTCGGTTACTGCTGGGGCGGCGCCATCGCCGACCTGGCCGCGTGCCGTACCGATATCCAGGCCGCGGTTGCCTACTATGGGCGCGCCAACGTGGGCTGGCTGAATGAAAAGCCGCTGTGCCCGATCCTGTATCACTTTGGCGGCAAGGACGCGCTGATACCGCCAGAGATGATCCAGCAAATCCGGGATGGCAGGCCGGGGGCGCCGGCCTGGGTCTACCCGGATGCCGGCCATGGCTTCAGCTGCGACGAACGGCCGGAGTTCCACGCACCCAGCCACGAGCTCGCCCTCGAACGCACGCTGGCATTCTTCGACCAGCACCTCGCGCGGTAGCTTGCCCGAACGACCAGCCAGCGGCCCCGCGGCGCAGCGCCGCCTTCCGGCCCTTGCGCCCGCCTCCAAGGGCTGGTTAATGGCAGTTCAGTTTCGCGAAATCCGCCCAGGAGGCGCCGCATGTCCGACACCAAGGGAACCCCGTCCGCGTTAGGCCCGGACTCCACAGGCCTCGACCGGCGCCAGCTGCTGACGGCAGCAGCAGGAATCGCTGCGTCTCTTGGCATCCAGGTTGCCGCGCTACCCAGCGCCCAGGCGGCGGGCGCCGCGCGTACTTGGCCCGCCCGGGACGTTGGTCCCTTCGACAGCTTCCGGGACTACGTGAAGGCGCTGGAGGATCGCGGCCTCGTTATGCGCGTAAAGCGCCTCGACCAGGACCAGTACGAGATGACGGCGCTGATCTACAAGCTGATGGACGAGTTCGGCTGGTATGACGCACCCGCGCTGCTCGTCGAGGAGATCAAGCAGGATGGCCGGTGGCTCAAGGGTCCGGTGATCGCCAACCACCAGGGCCATTGGGACACCGAGGCGCTCATCTGGGGCCGGGAGCCCGTGCCGGGCAACGGCCCGGAAACCTACCGGGAAACCATCAAATTCCTGCTGGACGGTGCCGAAGCCCGGGAAGGCAAGACGCCGTCCATACCGACGAATCCGGTCACGGCCGACAAAGCCCCCGTGAAGGAAGTCGTTGTCCGGGGAGACGCCTGCAACGTTCTCGACTTCCCCTTCATCAAGTCCAATCCGGCGGACTCCAATCGCTACGTCAACACGGCCTCGGTGTTCACCCAGGACAAGGAACTGGGCATGAACTTCGGCACTTACCGCTGCGAGATCAAGGGCCCCCGGCTGATGGGCGTTAATCCCGAACCGGGACAGCAGGGCTGGAAGATGTTCATGAAAAAGATCGAGCGGGGCGAGAAGCGCTGTCCGATCGCCCTGGTACTGGGCAACGACCCGATCAGCTGGTTCATTAGCTCATCAGTCGTGTCGAAGAGTGGCGCGGACGAACTGGCCATTGCCGGCGGCTTCCGCAACAAGCCGGTCGATGTTGTGAAGTGCGAAACGAACGACATGCTGATCCCCGCGAACGCGGAGCTGGTGATCGAGGGCGAGGTACTGCTCGACCAGATGCTGCCCGAGGGCCCCTTCGGCGAAATGTACGGCTACCTCGGCCTCAAGAAGGACCAGAACTTCGTAATGGAGGTCACTTGCATCACGCATCGGAAGCAGCCCTGGATCCTGAATCAATTCACCGGCGCCACGCGCGGGTTCTGCACGGCGCCGCTGGAGGCCTTCTCGTTCTACCGCCTCAAGAAGTCGATTCCCAATGCCGTGGCATTTCATTCCCCGGTGGAATGGACCGGCATCGGCATCCTGTCCATCGACAAGACCGGACCGCAGCAGGGGCTCGAGGCTGGCAAGAAGATTACGACTTTCGTGCCGATCACCAAGGCCTGCATCGTGGTGGACAAGGACGTGGACGTGCTGAACCGCAATGAGGTGATGCAGGCCGTCGGCGCACGCTGGCAACCCTATCCGGGCGCCGAGATCATCAAGGAAGCCCGCGGCATGGCGCTGGACCCCAGCTCGCCGAAGCGGCCACTTAGCAGCAAGATCGTGATTGACGCCACCCGGCAGTTGCCGGAAGAAGGTGGGCCAAAGGTCTATCCCGAGCGCAACCGGGATCTGCTGACCCGGTTGGCACCCGAGTCCTTCAAGATCGTCGAGCGGAATTGGGACCAGTACCTGAAGGGCTGGAAGCGCGACGCCTAGGTGGGCCGTTCCTGACCGGGGCGCGCCACCTGGACAAGCAGATCGGCCGACAGGTCGGCTGGTGTCGTTGAGACTTCCACGGCGATCTCATACCGGCCGTCCAGATAGGTCTCGGAGTAGTCCACGACCCGTACGAGGCGACTGCGCCGTATGAGCGCGGTCCGCACGGGCCGGCCTGTGAGGTAGGCCCGACGCAGCGCCAGGCGCTCGTCGGCGTGAGCACTATCGAGGCTCAGCAGGTGGGTTTCGTTTGAGGTCATTTCAAATCAACGGGGATCGAACTGGGCGGCAAAGTCGCCCCAGATCTGGGGCCAGTATTCACGCCGGGATTCTTCCGAAGCCCGGCTAGCGAGTTCGCGGAGCATCCGGTGGTCGGTGGAAGTCAGCCTGGAATTCTCCGGCCGGCTTACGAGCTGAATCGCCTGCAATGTCGCCTGGTCCTGCACTGCGCCACACCTCGCTGGAGTCCGTTCCGCGCCCGGACTTTTGTTAAGCGCCAGCCTAGCACCCTGCAGGCCCCGTCAGCCACCTCAATCGCCTAGGTAATAATCTACCGTCGTGACCACACGCACCTTCTTGAATTCCGGAGAAAACTGGTCCCGGTCCTCGATGGAAAACAGCCCCTGTTGCGCCGTCCGAATGGCGCCCACGGTGCTGCCGGAGTCCTTGGCAAACTGTTCGGCCGCACGGCGAGCATCCTTGGTGGCCTCGGCAATCATCGCCGGCTTGATCTGATCGAGTTTCGTGAAGAGGTACTGGGTGTTGTACTCGTAGCTTCGGATCACGGCCACGCCCTGCTTCACCAGTTCTCCGCTCCGCTCTATGGCCTTCCGGGCGACCTCGATCTTGTCGGTGCGCACCGTTACCGTGACCTCAGCGGTGTAGCGGTCGAAGCGCCCGCCGTCGCCGCGCATGCCCTGGGCTTCGCGATCCTGCACCCGGGGCGCCGACACGCTGATCTGCTCTGCCGGGAAATCGGCGGCGAGAAAGCTCCTCACCTTGGCAACATCGTGATCGGCATTCTGCTGCAGGTCTCCCAGCTCGTTTGAGGTGACCGAAAAGACAATCGGCCACAGGGCCAGGTTCGCCGGCACCTCCCGCTCGGCGAGTCCGCGCACGGACACCGCGCGCTGGCTGGAGCGCGCCTGGACCAGTGCTTCGCCAACCAGGTAGCCCGCCACGACGATGCCGAGGGCGAGGGCGATTGCCGGAACATTATTATTGGGGTTGCCGTTCATGCCGCTGCCGCCTCGTCCACAACGTAGTTGCGAAGTATACCGATGCCGCTGATCTCGACCTCGACGGTGTCGCCGGGCACGAGCCAGCGGGGCGGCGTGCGGGCAAAACCGACGCCGCTGGGCGTCCCCGTGGCAATGATGTCGCCGGGTTGCAGCTCGCAGAAGCCGGAGCAGTATTCGATGATGCGGGGCACGCCGAAACACAGGTCACTGACCGGCGCGTGCTGCAGCACTTCGCCATTGACCCGGGTCTGGAGCGTGAGGCGGCCGGGATCCGGTATCTCGTCTGTCGTCACGAACCAGGGGCCGCAACCACCGGTGGCCGGGAAATTCTTGCCGGGTATGAACTGAGTGGTGTGCCGCTGCCAGTCCCGCACCGAGCCATCGAGAAAGCACGTGTAGCCCGCCACATGGTCGAGCGCGTTGTCAGCGCTCACATACCGTGCTGTCTTCCCGATGACGATCGCCAGCTCTCCCTCGTAGTCGTACTGACTCGAAACCCGCGGCCGGACTATCGCCTCGGCGTTGCCGACGAGTGTGTCCGTGAAGCGCGTGAAGAGCGTCGGGTAGTCGGGCCTGTCCCGTCCCATCTCGTGGATGTGTTCCAGGTAATTGATACCCACGCAGATGATCCGGGCCGGGTTCGGTATGACCGGTGCAAATCGCAGGCCCGCCAGCGGGCGCAGTGGTGCGGTCGCCAGCCCGGGCACGACATCCTGTAGCCCGTCGGCCGCAAGCAGGCTGCGCACGTCGGGAAACTGCTGGTGCAGCGCCGGTGGCGCCAGCTGCACGCCGGCGTCCTGCACCTGTTCCCAAGGCTGGATTAGACCCCATACCGGTGTTTCCCCGTCACGCAGGCTTGCCAGTTTCATCGGGCCCGTTTCATTGCGTCATTCGCCTTGCCGTATCATGGCACGCCATGCTTGCTCTCACCGACAGCGACCTCTTCCGCACCCGCGCCTACGTCGGGGGGCAGTGGCTCGACGCGTCCGGCGGTGGGAACGTCGCCGTCAGCAATCCGGCCACCGGCGAGCAGCTGGGTACGGTGCCCGACTGCGGCGTCGCCGAGACGCGCGCCGCCATCGAAGCGGCGAACGGCGCGCTGCCGGCTTGGCAGGCGCGCACGGCCAAGGAACGCTCAGCACTCTTACGGAAGCTGCACGACCTGCTGCTGGCAAACCAGGAAGACCTGGCGAGAATCATGACCGCCGAGCAGGGCAAGCCACTGCTCGAATCCCGGGGCGAGATCGCCTACTCCGCCAGCTTCCTGGAGTGGTTCGGCGAAGAGGCCAAGCGTGTGTACGGCGACGTCATCCCGGGGCATGCCAAGGACCGGCGTCTCGTGGTCATCAAGCAGGCCGTTGGGGTCGTGGCGGCGATCACGCCGTGGAATTTTCCGTCGGCCATGGTGGCACGCAAGCTGGCTCCCGCGCTCGCCGCCGGCTGCACGATCGTGATCAAGCCGGCGTCGCAGACTCCCTATTCCGCACTGGCGCTGGCTGAGCTCGCCCACCGTGCCGGGATCCCCGCCGGCGTGGTCAATGTCGTCACGGGCAACGCGCGGGCCATCGGCGGCGAATTGACCGGCAATGCCCTCGTGCGCAAGCTCACCTTCACGGGCTCTACGGCCACCGGCAAACTGCTGCTCGCCCAATGCGCCCAGTCCGTGAAGAAAGTGTCGATGGAACTGGGCGGCAATGCTCCGTTCATCGTGTTCGACGACGCCGACCTGGACGCCGCAGTGGCCGGCGCCATCGTCAGCAAGTACCGGAACTCCGGCCAGACCTGCGTGTGCGCCAACCGGCTGCTCGTGCAGGATGGCGTTTACGAAGCCTTCGCCCGAAAGCTGGCGGACGCGGTGGCGAAGCTCCGGGTCGGCGACGGACTGCGGGGCGACCAGGACCAGGGTCCGCTCATCGATGCGGCCGCGGTAGCCAAGGTCGAAGAGCACATCGCCGATGCCCTGGCGCATGGCGCCACGGTGCTCACCGGCGGCAAACGGCACCATCTCGGTGGGACGTTTTTTGAACCGACGGTGCTCGTTGGCGTCACTCCCGCAATGCGCGTTGCGCGGGAGGAAACTTTTGGGCCACTGGCACCGCTCTTCCGTTTCAGCACGGAGGCCGAGGCCATCCGGCTGGCCAACGACACCGAGTTCGGCCTGGCCGCCTACGTCTACACGAAGGATCTCGGCCGGAGCTGGCGGGTTCCGGAGGCACTGGAGTACGGCATGGTGGGACTGAACACCGGCCTGATCTCCACCGAAGTCGCACCGTTCGGTGGCATCAAGGAATCGGGCCACGGGCGCGAAGGCTCCAAGTACGGCATCGCGGATTACCTCGAAATTAAATACCTCTGCATTGCAGGCGTGGACACAGCATGAAACCAGCACAGGGCAAGGGTGCCCGACTCGCCGAGGGCCCCGTCAGTACGGCCATCTTCTCCCTCATGGTGCCGATGATGCTCGGCATGCTGGCCATCGTGGTGAACAATGTGGCAGGTGCGTTCTTCGTCGCGCGTGTCAGCACCGAGCAACTGGCGGCGGTCAGCTTCACCTTTCCCGTCAGCTTCATCGTCGGCGCCATTGCGATGGCACTGGGCGTCGGTACGTCATCGGTGGTATCCCGACTGTTCGGCTCCGGCAATCGGGACGAGGTCAAGCGCATCACGGCCCACGCGATGTTGCTCGGTGTGATGTGCGGCATCGTGGTGCTGATCATCGGCCTCAACACCATCGATCCCTTGTTCCGCCTGCTTGGCGCCGATGAGAAGGTCCTGCCTTTCATCCACCGCTACATGCACATCTACTACTGGGGAGGTATCTTCCTGGTCGCGCCGATGATTGCGAACTCGGTACTGCGCGCCTCCGGCGATGCCAAGCGACCGGCCCTGATCATGACGACCGCCGCCGTGCTGAACGTGATCATCGATCCCGTACTGATCTTCGGCCTGTTCGGCTTCCCGCGCATGGAAATAGAGGGCGCGGCACTGGGTGGAGTTCTGTCCAATGCAATCACGATGTGCGCGTCGGCCTTCTTCGTGGTGTACCGGGAGAAGCTGGTCGACTTCGAGGACCTGGCCTTCGACAAGCTGCTGGATTCCTGGCGCCGGATCCTGCATGTGGGCCTGCCGTCTCTGACGAGCAGCCTGGTGGCGCCGGTCACTACCGCGTTCATCACCAGCCAGATCGCCAGCTTTGGTCCTGAATCGGTGGCGGGCTTCGGGATGGCGTCGCGGCTCGAGGGCTTGTCCGTGCTCGCGATGATGGCGCTTTCCGCGGCGATGACACCGTTCGTGGGCCAGAACTATGGCGCCAGGCGCCTGGACCGCGTGCGCGAAGGCGTGAATTTTGCCTACCGGTTTTCGCTGATGTACGGGGTGGGCGTCGCGGTGTTCATGCAGATCTTCGGCGGTTTCATCGCGGGCCTGTTCGGGCTGGATGGTACGGCGAAGGACACGGCGCTGCTCCACATGCACATTGTGCCGCTGAGCTACCTGGCCCTAGGCTGTGGCATGACCGTGAACGGCGCGTTGAATGCGCTAGGCAAGCCGATGGCCGCCATGTGGGTGTCGCTGTCCAGGACCATCGCGGTCTACGCGCCGCTAGCCTGGCTGCTGTCGCGCTACTTCGAATTCGGCGTCATCGGCATCTTCATTGCCGCGGCCAGCGCGAACTTCATTTCCGGCGGGATCGGCGCGCTCTGGCTCCGGATCGCGCTTCGGGACGTCATGGCAAAACAGGTGGTACCGACGCCGCCCGCGGCTGAAACGGACACGGCCGGACAGAGAGCGTAGTGCCCGGCCTCCAGATGGCAGGCAGGCCGGAGGTAATCAGTCGTCGGAGGGCGGTGGGGGCGTGGCGCCCTTCTTCTTGCGTCCGGGACTGAGCTGAACACGGCCGGTCTTGCCGCGGCGGCGCTCGTTGAGGCGTTCTATGATTTCCATCACGGCCCGCTCGGTATTGGCTCGCGTGCCCTGCAACTGTCCCACGATAGTGTTGTGCCCCTGGGTAATGACGTACCGGTGCCAATTTTCCGTATCGACGCCGGCCGGAGCCTCGGACTTGGTGATGGACTTGAGCGTGAACGGCTCGTCATCGAGGGGATTGGGCTTGCGGACTGGAGCGGGAGCGGAGATCGGAACCATGCGCCACCATACGCCAGTTCGTCCCGACTGGCGATTTTGGCCCCGGCGGGAAGCCGCATTGTGACCCGCGACCCGGCGGAAT
>JBDSWH010000237.1:0-13363 GCA_039926785.1 Gammaproteobacteria bacterium | reverse complement strand
CGCGACGCTGACCTCTTGGTCACCGCGGCACAGGACCGGAACCCGGTTGCCGTAATTCTGTCGCCAGTCCTCCCGGCTGTCGACGTCCAGGACGCGAAGGGTGGCGCGATCCCGGCACAGGGGCACCAGTTCTTCGAGCATCAGTTCGCAGAGGTGGCAGCCCCGCCGGCTGTAGACAACCAGCTCCACTGTCGGACTAGCGCCCGGTGCCGGTGGACGGCCGTACCGAGCGGGCAATGGTCTCGACCGTCCGGACCGGAACCTCGCCCACGGCCGTTACCAGGTGATCATTCACCATCGTCGTATAGGCGTTGGCGGCTCCGACTCGCGACGGGCCCTCCCCCTGCTCTACTGGCGCCACGCCGCTTTCGATAAACACAGAGACCGAGGCGACGCCGTCCGAATAGACGAGGTGCTCCAGGGGGGCCGCCGACCCGCCGGACCGCTGTGACCGGACGGCTCGGAAACTGAATCCCGGCGGCAGGGACTCCACCCGCCAGGCGGCCGGCGCGCCCGGCGCATCCGCAGCGGGTGCGGCCGGCGGCGAGCGTTGCCACGTGTAGCTGTCCATCGTCACAGACGGCTGTACCGCCGACGCCGGAATGCGTTCAGGCAGGTTGATATCCGAGAACAGCAATTGCTCGACGACGACGCCATCGTCACCGGCGATCTGCACCTTGAGCGGCATCGCGGTGGCGTGATCCAGCCACAGCCGGTAGCCGTAGCGGTAGTTATCGGTGGGACGCACCGTGACCACCCGGGTGTCACGCCCCAACAATTTGCCTCCGCTGGCGATAGCCAGCCGGTAGTACCGGTCGTCGAAACGCGTGTCGGCGCCAAATTGCTGCCGGAGCGGGCTTGCGCCCGGCTTCACCTCAGCCCGCCTTTCGACCAGCACGGATTTCTGGTCCGGAAGGATGCAGGTGACGTCTTCGCCCCGCCGAATGATCTCGCGGCCCACTTCGTCCATGGCGGTAATGCGCTCGGTCGGCACGCCGCCATCCACCCGGTGCACGACTCGCATGACCGCTGCGTCGGCGCCGTGCAGCTGGATCAGCGTGCCCTCGTAGTTGAGGTACTCAAGGGCATAGCCCATGCGCTCCAGCCAACCGCGGGGATCGTCGTCGGCTGCAGCCGGCAATGCCGCCCGCGCGCACACCCCGGCCAGCACCGCCCGACCCGGGAAGCGGGCCCGCTTCGGACGTCGACCGACGCCTGAATTAATCACGGATCGGAGGGCCTGTCGGACGTCTGAACAGCCACGGCGTAGGAGCGATTGTTGATGATGTGCGAATCGGTGAGTTTGGCGGACAGCATTCCGGAGTATTCGCCGTGATAAACCAGGTAGTTCGTCAGGCGTCGGGTGGAGAGCGACGGCTGTTCGCTGCCACCGACCCTGTCTACCACCCGGGACGATGGACGGCTGGCCGGTGGCACCACGGCGGTGCCGGCGATAACGGCGTTCGGATCCGCGGCCGGGGGCCCTGCAGGCCGCAGCAAGGGCACCAGGGCCACGGCGACCAGGCCCACTCCGGCCGCAATCGCGTAGCGCAGCGTGCTGCGGGCCGGCCGACCGATCGCCGGCGCCGTGACCACACTGGACTCATCGAGTACAGCACCGACCCGGACACTGACCTGCAGGGCGGCAACCCCCGGCGACCGGGCACCCGCCGGCGCCCCCCGGAGCGTGCTGCCGATCAGACCGTATCGCGCCAGGCGCGCCCGGTGCTCCGGCGATCGTTCCAGGCGCGATGCCAGAAGCTGCAGTTCTGCGGCGGGAAGCTCGTCGTCGAGCCAGGCGGACAGCTGCTCGTCGATAAGCGGGGTTTGGTCCGGTCCTGCGGTCATGGGTGTCACTTTCTATATCGTCAATATCGCAAGCATTGCATGTGCTGAAGTCGGTCAATCGGCTAGCGGCCGTATGGCCTGGTCAATGGCCTCCCGGGCCCGGAAAATACGCGAACGGACTGTGCCTACCGGGCAGTCCATGGCCGTTGCAATCTCCTCATAGCTGAGCCCTTCGAGCTCGCGGAGCACGATCGCCATCCGGAGCTCCTCCGGCAAGGCTGCGATGGCGCGCTCGACGACCTCCTGCAACTGCTCCTGCATGGCGATGCCTTCCGGAGTCGTCTCGTCGCGGAGCTGGGGATTGCGCTCGGCATACTCGGGATCCCGGGCATCCAGGTCGTACTCCACAGGCTTGCGCTGGAGGGCCGCCAGGTAGTTCTTGGCTGTGTTGATGGCGATCCGGTACAACCACGTGTAGAACGCACTTTCGCCCCGAAAACCCGGCAAGGCCCGGTAAGCCTTCACGAAGGCCTCCTGGGAAACGTCGAGAGCTTCGGTGGGATCCCGCACGTAGCGCATGACGAGTTTCACGATCCTCTGCTGGTACTTCAGGACCAGGAGGTCGAAGGCGCGCCGATCACCCCGTTGAGCTCGCTCGACGAGAAGCTGATCTCCGCTGATCCCTGCCATACCCGTGGTCCTGTGTCGGATCGCGGGCGCCTGCAACTCTCAGCCGGGTAGACAGGCACCCGTCCAGAAAGTTCGCTCTGCCCGCCACTATCACCTCAGCAGATTCGCGAGGCGTGACGCCATTCCGGCAGTAGGTGCGTAGTGCAGCGCAGCGCCCGTCGCGATTCTACGTGAAACAACGCGGCTTAACCCGCCCCCTCGCAGGGACAGCGGGCACCGGTCAGTCCGTCGCGTGGGGGGCGTGGCGCAAACGAACTGCAAGACGCCGCCACGCCTCCGGCGACACTCGGTGACGAAAGAGGATGGCCTCGGTGCGGGGACTGCCTTCCCCGGCAAAGGCAAGCCCGACGGCCATGCCCGGCAGGGTCCAGGACGACGCCAGGGTCATGGGCGCCCGGGTGTCCTGGTCCGGTCCCAGAGCGATGAGGAATCGGCCGTCCGACATCACCCGAAGGCGGGACACGTAGGCTGCGGAACGCGGCGACGTGCGATGCCACTCACGATACGCGTGGCCAACGATCAGCAGTGCCACGAGGCCGCCCAAGGGGGCCGGCAACCCGCCGCGACTGCTGGCGATCAGCGCAAGCAGGGTGGCGCCGAGGATGAGAGCCTGGACGCGACGGCAGCCGCGTCGGTCAATGTCGGGACTGGGCAAGAAGGCGCTGGATGACATCATTCAGGACATCATCGTGAGCGACTACCCGTCCGGCCAGCAAGTCGACTATGTCGGGATCCTGTTCAGAAAGCAGGGACTCGAAAGCAGCCTGGGCCGCTGGCGACGCAGCGGGAAACTCGCGGTCCAGATACCGGACGAGCAACACATCGAGTTCCCGCATGCCGCGACGGCAGCGCCAGCGCAGCCGTGACAGGTGCATGGCATCCACCGGCCGACGTCCGCTAAAGGCGGCGCTCGGCCAGCATTCGCTTGGTGGCCGCGATCGCCTTGGCGGGATTCAGGTCCTTCGGGCAGGCATTGGTGCAATTCATGATCGTGTGGCAACGGTACAGGCGGAACGGATCCTCGAGGTCGTCCAGGCGCGCACCCGTGGCCTCGTCCCGCGTATCCACCAGCCAACGGTAGGCGGCCAGCAGTGCAGCGGGTCCCAGGTAGCGATCACTATTCCACCAGTAACTGGGGCAACTGGTCGAGCAGCACGCACAAAGAATGCAGGCCGAGGGGCTGTTGATCAGCTCCTGGTCTTCCTTGGACTGCAGCCGCTCCCGGTCAGGTGGTGGCGGTGTCTCGGTCTGGAGCCACGGTTTTATGGAGGCGTATTGCGCGTAGAAGTTGGTGAGGTCTGGCACCAGATCCTTGACGACTGGCAGGTGGGGCAACGGATAGATCCTTACGTCGCCGCGGATGTCGGCGATGGCCTGGGTGCAGGCCAGCGTATTCACGCCATCAATGTTCATCGCGCAGGAGCCACAGATGCCCTCGCGGCACGAACGTCGGAAAGTCAGTGTGGCGTCGATCTCGTTCTTGATTTTGATGAGAGCGTCGAGAACCATCGGCCCGCACCGGCCGGTGTCGATGGCGTACGTGTCGACACTGGGGTTGCCGCCGGCCTCCGGGTCGTAGCGGTAGATCCGAAACTGCCGGACCTTGTTACTTCCCGAGACGTTGACCGGTCCGGGATGCGTCTTCCCCTTGGCAACGCGCGACTTGGCTGGTAAGCGAAACTCGGCCATGAGTGACTCGTCCGTTCCTGTTGACTGATACGTCCGCGCCTTCGGCGACTAGTAAGTCCGCGCCTTCGGCGCGATCGTCTCGACTTCGTTGGTGAGGGTCTGCAGCTTCACAGGCCGGTCATCGAGGCGAACTCGCCCCTGGGCATCAATCCACGCCAGTGTGTGTTTCATCCAGTGCACGTCGTCCCGGGCCGGAAAGTCCTCGCGGGCATGAGCACCGCGACTCTCCTGACGGCGGCCCGCCCCGGCAATGGTCACCATAGCCTGACTGAGGAGGTTGTCCAACTCCAGCGTTTCCATGAGGTCCGTGTTCCAGATCAGGCTGCGATCCGTGACACGGACGTTGGCAAACGACGCACGGCACTTGCCCAGGGCGTCGATACCTTGCTGCAACGATTCGCCGGTGCGGAACACCGCCGCGTGCGATTGCATGATTCGCTGCATCTCGATTCTGATCTCCGCGGTGCTTCGTTCACCGTTCGCGTTTCTCAGGCGATCCAGCCGACTGACCGCGAGTTCTGTGGCGTCGACCCGCAACGCCTTCTGGCGGGCGCCCGCGACGACCGTGGTCGCGCACCGCTGGGCCACCGAGCGGCCGAAGACCACGAGGTCGAGCAGAGAATTGGAACCCAGCCGATTGGCGCCGTGAACGGAAACGCAGGCCGCCTCCCCGATCGCCATGAGCCCGTTCACCGGCGTGTCCGGATTGCCGTCCCTGAGCGTAAGGACATCGCCGTGCACGTTGGTGGGCACGCCTCCCATGTTGTAGTGAACCGTTGGCAACACAGGAATGGGGTCGCGGGTAACATCGACGCCGGCAAAAATCCGGGCCGTTTCCGCAATCCCCGGCAGACGCTCCTGGATGACTTCAGGTCCCAGATGCTCGAGGTGCAGGTGGATGTGGTCCTTTTCGGCGCCCACACCACGCCCTTCACGGATCTCGATGGTCATTGCCCGGCTCACCACGTCGCGGGACGCAAGGTCCTTGGCATTGGGCGCGTAGCGCTCCATGAACCGGTCACCGGAAGAGTTGGTGAGGTAACCACCCTCTCCCCGGGCCCCTTCGGTGATCAGGCAACCCGAGCCGTAGATACCGGTTGGGTGGAATTGCACGAATTCCATGTCCTGCAACGGCAGGCCGGCGCGCAGCGCCATGGCGCTGCCGTCACCCGTGCAAGTATGCGCGGATGTGCAGGAAAAATAGGCGCGGCCATAGCCGCCCGTGGCAAGAATGGTGCGCTGGGCACGGAAGCGGTGCAACGTGCCCGTCGCCATCTCGAGTGCCACGACGCCCCTGCATTCGCCGTCCTCCATCATCAGGTCAATGGCGAAGAACTCGATAAAGAAATTGACCTGATGCTTCAGGGACTGCTGATAAAGGGTATGGAGCATGGCATGGCCGGTGCGGTCCGCCGCCGCACAGGTGCGCTGCGCAGTCCCCTTGCCGAAGTTCGTTGTCATGCCACCGAAGGGCCGCTGGTAGATCCTGCCATCCTCGGTCCGCGAAAACGGTACTCCGTAGTGCTCCAGTTCCACCACCGCGGCGGGCGCCTCCTTGCACATGTACTCGATCGCATCCTGGTCGCCGAGCCAGTCGGAGCCCTTGACCGTGTCGTACATGTGCCAGCGCCAGTCGTCCTCACCCATGTTGCCGAGCGCGGCGCTGATGCCGCCCTGGGCCGCAACCGTGTGGCTCCGCGTCGGGAAGACCTTGGTGAGGCAGGCCGTTGAGAGGCCCGCTTCGGCCAGGCCGACAGTTGCCCGAAGTCCCGCGCCACCCGCGCCGACGACGACCACGTCGTAGGTGTGGTCAATGAACGGGTAGGACGTGGTCATAGCGGCGCTCTCGTGGCAATCAGGAACACGGCGAAGATGCCGGCAACAGCAAGGCCCACGTGCACCAGGCGCAATGCGGCCAGCGTGGCCGCGCGCAATCCCGGTGAGTGGATATAGTCCTCGGCAACGACCTGGGTACCGAGGCTTGAGTGGTAGACCAGCGCGACGATGAGCAGCACCAGAAGCACCGCATGGAGCGGACCAGCGACCCAGGCCGTGACGGAATAGTAATCAAGGAATGGCAGTCCGAGCAGTGAGACGGCGAACCAGGCCGTCAAGGGCACCATGGCCACCGCCGAAAGACGCTGGCCAAGCCACTGCTCGGTACCCGTGCCGGCGGCACCGAGGCCGAGGACTCGACCGAGGGGAGATTTCAGGCTCATGCGGTCACCCGTGTCAGGGCAACGACCCAGAAAAGAATCGTCAGCACGCCGGCGACGGTGACCACGACGATGCCGGATTTCCGCGCCACCAACTTGTCGAAACCATAGCCGGCATCCCAGGCCAGATGCCGCAGCCCGTTGCAGAAGTGAAAGAAGAAACAGAACGTCCAGCCGATCAGCGCCGTCTGGCCGGCAAAGCTGCCGAGAAGCACCCCGGCTGCCGTGAACGCGGCCTGTCCGGACGCCAGTGCCAGCATCCAGGCGACGAGCGCCAGCGCGCCGAATGTCAGCGCGACGCCCGTGAGGCGATGAAGAATGGACAACGTATTGCTGATCTGCCAGCGATAGACCTGCAGATGCGGCGACAGCGGCCGCGATACTTGAGGCATTGACTACTCCAACAACGTCGATACTAGAAGTCTATGCAGCGGCCACGGCGCTCCCAGTCCCCAAAGCGGGTGGGTTCGGGCCCGGGCGGCCCGCCAATCTCGCGCTGCGCTGTCGGAGGAGCGGCCGTCACGGAATCCGGAAGGGGTGGCTGGGCGCCTGCGGCGTCAATCACCGGGGGCTTGGGGTGTACGGATTCGGGCACCGCATTATTGTGCCAGAATGAGCAGGCCATCTCCAGACCCGCATCCCTTCAATCCCCTAGAAACCAAGGCTTTACGTGCTCCGCACCGTCGCCCTCGACCACCTCCGGATCCTCGCCATCTCAGGCGCTGAACGCGCGGCATTCCTGCAGGGCCAACTAACCCAGGATGTCGCCTCCGCACGCACCGACGCCACGATCCTGGCTGGCTGGGCCGACGCGAAGGGCCGGCTGCTCTTCGCCGGCCACCTGTTCGCCACGCATCTCGCTACTGGCGACGCCCTGGCCCTGCTGGTGCCCGCAGAAACGGCACCCGACCTCCTGAAGCGCCTCCGGATGTACATCCTCCGGGCCAAGGCGGAGGCCACCCTGCTCGACATCCCGGTCACCGGCCTGGTCGGTGAGCTCACAGGACCCGCCACGACTCAACCCATCCGCCTCTTCGGCGCGGGAATCCGGCACCTCTGCCTGGGGATTTACGACGCCACTGGCGAGTCTGTGGAGCGAGGCACCCGTGATGACTGGCAACTCGACGATATCCGCGCAGGCCTGCCCACGATCGTGGCCGCGACGACGGGAGAATTCGTGCCCCAGATGGTGAACCTGGACCTGCAGGACGGAATCAGTTTCACGAAGGGCTGCTACACGGGGCAGGAGATCGTTGCCCGCATGAAGTATCGCGGCCGCGTGAAGCGTCGCATGCTCCGGTTTGCGACGGCCGCCGAGCCACCGGCAGCAGGCACGTCGCTGCATGCGGAGCGCGGAACTGTTGGCCAGGTGGTCTTGTCGTCTCGAGCCGAATCCGGCAGCGAATTCCTCGCCGTTGTCGTACTCGACGATCTGCCGGGCCCCTTGTACCTGGACGAGGGCCGTTCACAGGCCGTGCGCCAGCTCGATCTGCCTTACGACGTTCCCCTGTAGGACTTGCGTGTTCAGTGGTGGCCAGGCCGGGATTTGCGGAGGGCCGGGTTCAGGCGGTCAATGTCGGCCTTCACCTGCGCCGGCGTGCGCTCGTAGACCAACTCCCGGCCCTTGACCGACCCGGAATAGGCCTGGCCATTCCGCGTCGGCAGCAGCTCGCAACGCACGTTGTGGATGCCGGTCCCGATAACCACCTCGATCCGCTCCGGCCGCTTGCTGTAGACGACCACCTCAATGACCTGATCACTCTCCGTGATCCGGACCTTGATCTTCTCGTCCTCCATCGCGCTTCCTCCCGGAAAAAGGCGCCACAAGGCGCCGTTAGGGTGTCGTATCCCGCAGGTGCGGGAACAGTAGTACGTCCCGGATTGAGGCCTGATTGGCAATGAACATCACCAGCCGGTCAACGCCGATACCCAGGCCGGCCGTCGGTGGCAGGCCATACTCCAGTGCCGTGATGTAGTCAGCGTCGTAGAACATGGCCTCCTCGTCCCCGGCCTCCTTCTGCTCCACCTGGGCCCGAAAGCGGGCGGCCTGGTCCTCCGAGTCATTGAGCTCGGAGAAGCCATTGGCCAGTTCCCGGCCGTTGACGAAAAACTCGAAGCGGTCTGTAAGGAACGGATCCGTATCGGAGCGACGCGCCAGCGGTGAGACCTCGGCGGGATACCCGGTGATGAAGGTTGGCTCCACCAGCTGGTGCTCGGCGGTCTTCTCGAAGATCTCGATCAGCAACTTGCCAGCCCCGAAGCTGCCCTTCACCGGGATACCCAGCGTGCCGCACACGCCCCGCAGGTATTCCACGTTACGCAGGCTACCCGTCTCCAGCGATGGGTTGTGCAGCTGGACGGCCTCTTCCACCGACAGCTGCTGGAAGGCCGGGGCGAGGTCATGCACCCGACCCTGGTACTCCACCTGCGTCGTGCCCAGTACATGCACCGCCAGGCCGCGCAGCAGGTTTTCCAGCAGGTCGATCAGCGTTCGGTAGTCGGCGTAGGCCATGTACAACTCAAGCATGGTGAATTCGGGATTGTGCTGGGTGGAGACCCCTTCGTTGCGAAAGTTGCGGCTGAGTTCGTAGACCCTCTCGAAGCCGCCCACAACGAGGCGCTTCAGGTAGAGCTCCGGGGCCACGCGCAGGTAGAGTTCTCGGTCCAGGGCGTTGTGGTGGGTGACGAACGGCCGGGCCACGGCTCCGCCCGGAATCGCCTGCATCATTGGTGTCTCGACTTCAAGGAAGTCCAGCGCGTTCAGGTAAGAGCGCAGGAACTGCACCACACGCGTCCGGGTGATGAAGACCTGGCGGGTTTCTTCGTTGACGATCAGGTCGACGTAGCGCTGGCGATACCGCGCCTCCTGATCCGTTAGTCCGTGAAACTTCTCCGGCAGCGGTTGCAGGGACTTGGTCAGCAACGTGAGCTCCGCGGCCCTTACACTGAGCTCCCCCGTCTTCGTTCGGAACACGGCGCCGCGCACGCCAACAATGTCGCCCAGATCGAGACTCTTGAATAACGCGTAGGATCCGTCACCCAGAATCTCCCGCTGCAGGAAAACCTGTATCTGGCCCGAGCGGTCCTGGAGCGTGGCGAAACTGGCCTTCCCCATCACGCGCTTGGTCAGCATGCGACCGCCAACCATGACCTCAATGGGCTCGGCCTCAAGCGATTCGTTGGTATAGCCCTCGTATACCGCGTGCAGCTGGCCGGCCAGCGCACTCCGCCGAAATCCGTTGGGAAAGGCGAACCCCGCCGCCCGCAGCTCAACGAGCTTCCGTCGGCGCTCGGCAACCAGCTTGTTGTCCTCGTGCGTCATCTTCAAAGCCCCTGCTTCAGACTGGCTTCGATGAACTTTCGGAGATCACCGTCGAGGATCTTGTCGGGACTACCTGACTCGACGCCAGTGCGGAGATCCTTGACGCGCGACTGGTCGAGAACATAGGAACGGATCTGCTGGCCCCAACCCACGTCGGTCTTGCTGTCTTCCAGTATCTGGGCCTCGGCACGCCGCCTCTGCTCTTCGAGTTCATAGAGCTTCGCACGCAACTGCTTCATGGCGGTCGCACGGTTCTTGTGTTGGGAGCGCTCGTTCTGGCATTGAACGACGGTATTGGTCGGGACGTGGGTGATGCGCACAGCAGATTCGGTCTTGTTGACGTGCTGGCCGCCGGCACCGCTCGCCCGGTAGACATCGATCCGGAGGTCAGATGGATCAATCTCGATCTCAATGTCGTCGTCGATCTCCGGCGAGACAAACACTGCGGCAAAGGATGTGTGCCGCCGGTTGCCTGAATCGAAGGGCGACTTCCGCACCAGTCGGTGCACGCCCGTCTCGGTTCGGAGCCAGCCGTAGGCATGGGGACCGGTAACGTGGATGGTCGCGCTCTTGATGCCCGCGACCTCCCCCGCCGACGCCTCGATCATCTCCGCGGAGAACCCATTCGATTCGGCGTACTTGAGGTACATCCGAAGCAGCATCGCAGCCCAGTCCTGGGCTTCGGTGCCGCCGGCTCCCGCCTGGACGTCGAGGAATGCATTGGCGGCGTCGTGCGTGCCCGCAAACATGCGCGCAAACTCGAGTTGCTCAACATCGGCAGTGACAGTCGTCAGGTCTCGCAGCACCTCGTCGACCGTCCCTTCGTCGTTTTCCTCTTCCGCAAGCTCCAGCAGGCCTGTGGAGTCCTCCAGGGCGCGATCAATCTTTTCGATCCGGGCGACCACGGACTCGAGATCCGACTGCTCCTTGCCCAGGGCCTGGGCACGGGTGGGGTCATTCCAGACGGTCGGATCCTGCAGCGCTTCCCGGACTTCGCTCAGGCGGCGGGTCTTGGCATCAAAGTCAAAGGTACCCCCTGAGAGCGCCACTGCGCTCGCGGAGGTCGCGGATGGAGAGCTTGATCTGGGCGGTTTCCATGGACTGGGATCGTGCGGGAAAACGGGAATGCTAGACGCAATCCAGATGCTCAACAACCAGCTGGGCAGTCCTCGCATCCCGGTAGTGATTGACGTCGAGGCGGTAAATAAGGCGTACGGGCGCTCCCAGTGGTTCAGGCAACGGTGGCCGCCGGAAGGCGATGGCGTCGAGCGCCGGCCCGCCTTCCCGGAGCTGAACGCGCAGCTTGAGGTGCTTTTCGCCGACGACCCGCTGTGTAAGCAGCGTGAATTCGTTGTCGAACAACGGCTCCGGAAAGGACTGGCCCCACGGTCCGGCAGCAGCCAATGCCTCGGCAATACCGATCTGCAGCTCATCCGGAGCGAGGCCGCCGTCGGTCCAGACAATTCCAGCGCTCGCCATCGGTTCCCGCACCCGCCCAATCTCCTGCCCAAATGCGCGCTGAAATGCCGGGAGTGACGCTTCCGGGATCGTCAGCCCCGCCGCCATGGCGTGCCCTCCGTAGCGGATATCGCCGCCCGGGAGGCGAGCCACGGCATTGGCAATCGCGTCCCGGACATGAATACCCTCCACCGAACGGGCGGAACCCCGCAACATCCCAGGTTCGGAGGCTCGGGCAAAGGCGATTGCCGGTTCCCCCGTGATCTCCCGTACCCGGTTTGCCACCAGTCCCACGATGCCGGGATGCCAGCGCTCGTCAAACAGGCAGGTCGCCCCGCCGGCGCCGATGGCGGCCTCCGACAGCTCCTCGAGCAGGTCTGCTGCCTCGTCCTGCATTCGGTCCTGCAAGGCGCGGCGTTCGACGTTCAGCGCATCGAGTTGCGCGGCAGGCCCGCGCGCGGTCGCCTCGTTGACCGCCAGAAGACACTCGATGCCCAGCGTCATGTCGGTCAGGCGCCCCGCCGCGTTCAACCGCGGTGCGATGGCAAAACCCAGATCGCCACTCCGCGCCAACGCGGGATCGCGACCCGCCGCACGGAACAGCGCCCCGATGCCGGGCCGCGTCCGTCCGGCACGGATCCGCCGGAGGCCCTCTGACACGAGGATCCGGTTGTTGAAATCCAGCGGGACGAGGTCCGCGACCGTACCCAACGCCACCAGATCGAGGCAGTCGGTCACGACTTCCCGTGCCAGGCCCGGCTCAAGGATTCCGGCGTCGGCCAGCCGCCTGCCGGTGGCTGCCATCAGGTAGAAGGCGACCCCGACGCCACACAGCGCGGGGCTGCCGAACGTCGAACCGGTCAGGTTGGGATTCACGATGATGGCTGCATCGGGCAGTTCAGCACCCGGCAGGTGATGGTCGGTAACCAGGACCTCCATGCCCAACTCGCGGGCGCGCCGGATCCCGTCGAAACTCGTGATGCCATTGTCGACGGTCAGCAGCAGGTCCGGGCGACGCGCCGCAGCCAACTCCGCAATGCCCGGCGACAACCCGTAGCCCAGCGTAAAGCGGTGCGGAACCAGAAAACCCGGCTCGGTGAAACCAAAGCGGCGCAGACAAGTGAGGACGAGAGCTGTCGCCGTTGCACCATCGGCATCGAAGTCACCGATGATCAATATTCGCTCACCGCGCTCGCGCGCCGTGGTGAGCCGCTCCGCGGCGGCACTGACGCCCGTGAGGTCGCCGATGGGCAGGAGCAGCGCGAGTCCCGGACGCAGCTGCCCCGGCGTCACCTGCCGCGCTGCCAATACGCGGCGCAGGACCGGAGGCAGGTCGGGTGGCAGCGCAGCGGAAAACTGTGGGGATGCAGGCCGGCAGCGAAACTCCGGCGGTCCAGCCCGGACTCCCGCGCGGGGCCTCATGCTATCGTCGGCCGCCATCGGGGAAGCACCATGAAATTGCACGCTGAGAAGGGCTCTGGAAATTATATACAGTCGGTCACGGCGGATACCGTCCTGATCAACGGCATCAGCTACACCGGACACGTCATCGTCACCCCGGACCGGATCATCGCCGGATGGACGCCCCGCCCGATCGCCGAACTCGGCGTCGACGACTTCCTGCCCGCGCTGGAACTCCATCCCGAGGTCATTCTCTTCGGCACGGGCTCCACGCACCGGTTTGCCGGCAACCGCCTCATGACCACGATCATGTCGCGAGGCGTGGGCTTCGAAGTCATGACCACTGCCGCGGCCTGCCGCACCTACAACGTGCTTGCCGCCGAGGACCGGCGAGTCGTCGCGGCCCTGCTGCTCGCTTCCTAAGGCAATCGCGGCAGTTGGGCGACCGGGTCCACCGGGGAACCGTTCCGGCGAATCTCAAAATGCAGGGCCGCCCGGCGCCCGCCGCCGGACCCGACGGGCCCCTCGCCCATCCGGGCTATCGGCTGCCCGGCCTGCACCCGATCCCCCTCGCGCACCAGAAGTGCCTGGTTGTAACCGTAAGCACTGAGCCAGGTCGGGCTGTGCTTGATGATGAGGAGTTCCCCGTAGCCCTTGAGCCCGTTGCCGGCGTACACCACCTGGCCGCCCGCTGCCGCGAGAATCGCGTCTCCCGCACCGCCGCCAAGCTGGACGCCTGAGGCCGTCAGCGGCGACTCGCCGTAGCGGGCGAGCACGGGTCCGCTGACCGGCCAACGCC
>JBDSWH010000236.1:0-6655 GCA_039926785.1 Gammaproteobacteria bacterium | reverse complement strand
TCGAGCCAGGTCTACCCGCTTCGCGCAGGTGCCGGCGTTCGTGTAGAGCATCGTGCGGTTCGCCGCCTTCACGGAAAGTGGCACCGCGATGGCGCGATCAAAGAGCTTCAATGCCTCGTCAGGCTTTTCTTTGCGCGAGCAGGTAAACACACCCAGGGCATTCAGGCTGTCCGGATCCGAACCATCGAGCTCCACCGCCCGCCGGTAGTGCTTTTCTGCTCCCGCCGGATCTTCGAGCCGCTCGAAGACCACTCCCAAGGCCGCGTGGGCCGTGGCGAGGCCGGGATCCTGCTCGATCGACTTCTCCAGCTTGTCGCGGGCGGCCTGCAGATTGTTCTGACGAAGGTAGCTGACGCCGAGCTGCATGTTGTACTGGGCAGCATCCTCGGGCGAAGTCGGGGGTGGCGCGGGCCGGGAAGACGAGGTGATACAGCCGCCGAGCGACAGTACCGCTGAAACCAGCATGCTGGCGACGGGGCCGGCGTAGCGCGTCCTTACGGTCATGGGCTCGGCCGCCTGACGTCGTGGACGCCCTCGTGCAACTTGTTGCCGAGCGATGACCGCACCCGGTTACTCACCTGGCCGGCCAGCTGGCCGCAGGCGGCGGCGATGTCGTCTCCGCGGGTCCGTCGCGTCATGGTCATGATCCCCGCATCTAGAAGCACCTGCCGGAAGCGGGCCAGCGCATCCGGGGTGGAGCGTCGGTATTGCGTACCTGGAAACGGGTTGAACGGAATGAGGTTCACCTTGGCCGGCCGGTTGACCAGCAGATGCACCAGCGCGCGGGCCTGGGCCTCCGAGTCATTGACTCCGGACAGCATGACGTATTCGAACGTGATGCCCACCGCGTTGGTGGCCTCCGCGTAATCCCAGCAGGCGTCGAGCAGCTCGGCAATGGGGTGGCGCCGGTTGATCGGTACCAAGACATTCCGCAGTTCGTCGTCGGGGGCATGCAGGGAAACCGCAAGCGCCGCATTGGTCTCCTGGGCGAGTTTGCGGATCTGGGGCACGAGTCCGGACGTGCTGACGGTGACCCGGCGCCGGGACAGCTGGAAACCCAGGTCATCGATCAGTACCGCGCAGGCGTGGACGAGCGCCCGAAAATTGGCGAGTGGCTCGCCCATGCCCATGAACACCACGTTGGTGATCCGCGACCGGCCGGCAATTAGTCCAAGTTCGCGATTGGCCACGAGCACTTGGCCGATGATCTCCGCCGCCGTGAGGTTACGGTTGAAACCCTGGCGGCCCGTCGCACAGAACGAGCAGTCCAGCGCGCATCCCACCTGGGAGGAAACGCACAGAGTGCCTCGCCCCTCCTCGGGGATGAACACGGTCTCGATCAGCTGGCCCGCTCCGGCCGCGAGTCGCCACTTCGTCGTGCCATCGGACGACTCCTGCGCGGTGTCGATGGCGGGCAGGCGAAAGTCCGCACGGGCAGCAAGCAACTGGCGCAATACGCCCGACAGGTCAGTCATCGCCGCGGGGTCGACAACCCCACGCCCGTACATCCACCGCATCAGCTGGCGCGCACGAAAGGGCTTCTCGCCCAGTCCCGCGAAGAGCTGCTCCAGATCCTGCCGCGGCAACCCAATAGGCTGCAGGAGAGGCTGCAGGAGAGGCTGCAGGAGGGGCTGCAGGAGGGGCTGCAGGTCGTGCGGCACCGGCTCCGGCGCGGACAGGTTGCCGTTCATCGGCTCTTTACCGGGTACGCGGGCAGACGTCGGCCTGGGCAAAGAAGAAGCTGATCTCCTGCCGGGCAGTCTCCACCGCGTCGGAGCCGTGCACCACGTTTTCCTCGATACTCGCCGCGAAGTCGCGGCGGATCGTACCCGGGTCGGCCTTCTTCGGATCGGTGGCGCCCATGATCTTCCGGTGGACCTCAATGGCGTTCTCGCCTTCAAGCACCTGGGCGATGACAGGACCCGTGATCATGTAGCTGACCAGGTCCTTGTAGAACGGGCGCTCCCGGTGGACGGCGTAGAAAGCCTCGGCCTGGGCTTTCGTCAGATGCACCATGCGGGCAGCGATGATCCGGAGGCCCGCCTGCTCGAAACGGCGATAGACCTCACCGACAAGATTCTTCTGGACGCCGTCGGGCTTGACGATGGAAAGGGTACGTTCGATGGTCACAACAACTCCTGGCAAATGGACGCAATGTCTAGACAGTAAAACTTTCCCCGCAGCCGCACTCGCCCTTGGCGTTGGGATTGCGGAAGCGGAAGGCTTCGTTGAGACCCTCGCGGACGAAGTCCACGAGGGTCCCGTCGATGAGGGCCAGGGCCTGGCGGTCCACGACAACCTGGACCCCGTCCTGTTCGAAGACCACGTCTTCGGCCGAGACCTGGTCGGCGTGGTTGACCACATACGCCAGCCCGGAACAGCCCGTGCGCTTGACGCCGATGCGCAGGGCCGCGGATGTGCCAGGGCCCGCGGCAAACGCGCGCACCCGTTTCAAGGCGTTCTCGGTCAGTGTGACCGCCACCGGCGTCTCCTCTGTATCTAACGTGGGTTGAACGGCATCAGGGTGCAGGCGTAAGTCCCCTATTGTCCCAATCCGCCAAGCAGTTGCGCAAGGCATCTTGAATGATTAGCAGCCTGCCGGTCTTTTCCGGCGGAATCCCCAGGTCTGCCCGGATCTGCAGGGGTTCAATCCGGCCCAGATCCGTCACGGGTCTGCCCGTCAGCCGCTCGACGACCTGTTCGCAGGCCGCCCGGGTATGGGGACAGCCAAAAATCCGGAATTCCAGCCGCGCAACCCGGCCCTTCCGGATGGACGCGCCGAACACCACCCAGGTTCCCGCCTCCGGCGAGCCCGCCTCGCCGCGAGCCAGCACCGTGCCCGCGGCCTCCCCGGCGCCGGCCAGGGGCGGCCCGGTGCCCGGCGCGAGTGCCCGCAAGGCTGACACGGCCGCCGCAAACATCCCCGCGGCCCGGTCTACCTCAGCCCCGGTCGTTGGCCGCCCGAAGGAGAAGCGCACCGAACTGCGCGCCAGGGCCGGTGGGCGACCGAGGACGCGCAGTACATAGGACGGTTCGTCGGTCAGGCTCGTGCACGCCGAGCCGCTGGCCACGGCCAGCCCCTCGAGACCGTCGTGCAGGCTCTCACCTTCGACCCCCTCCACGCTCACATTCAGGATGTGGCCCGTGGACAGTTCCGGGTGGCCATTGCGGAGGACGCCCGGGATGGCCGACAGCTGCGACCAGAGGCGGTCGCGCAGACTGGTCACGTGCCCGCGGTCCTGCGCCCGCCGGAGCGCTGCGATCCGGAACGCCTCCCCCATGCCGACGATCTGGTGTGTCGGCAACGTCCCGGGCCGGAGTCCACGCTCCTGACCTCCACCGAACAGCAGGGGCTCTACCCGGCGCACCCGTTGCCGGTCGATGAAGAGCGCGCCAATGCCCTTGGGGCCGTACGCCTTGTGCGCCGACAGGGAGAGCAGGTCAATCTGCTGGTCCCGCACATGTACATCGATCAGACCGGCGCTCTGCGCCGCGTCCACGTGGAACAGCACACCGCGCCGTCGGCACAACGCACCGACGGCCGACAAATCCTGCAGAACCCCCGTCTCGTTGTTGGCGTGCATGAGCGATACCAGCACCGTGTCCGGCTCCAGTGCCAACTCGACAGCCTCGGGCGCGATGACGCCCATGGCATCCGGTTTCAGCCAGGTCACCCGCCAGCCCTGGCTGGCGAGGTGCCGGCAACTCTCGATCACGGCCTTGTGCTCGGTCAGTGCGGTGACCAGATGACGGCCCTCTGCCTGGCGGAAGCGCGCGGTGCCGATGATGGCCAGGTTGTCGGCTTCCGTCGCACCGGAAGTGAAGACGATTTCGTCGGCGTCGGCACCGATGAGAGCAGCAACGCGTTCGCGGGCCTGCTCCACCACGGCAGCGGCGTGCCGGCCGGTCGCGTGGCCGCTGGCGGCCGGATTGCCCGCCAGGTCACCGGAGCCCAATGCGATGGTCATTGCCTCGACAACTTCTGGCGCCACCGGAGTGCTGGCGGCGTAGTCCAGGTAGATCGGCGGTGCCGGTGTCGCCCGATGGCGGGTGGTCATCGCCCTCAGTCCGGCCGCGGATTATCACCGGACCCCGGTGCGATGCTGCTCAGGATCCCGCGCAGGATGTTGAGCTCGTTCTCGTCGACCCGCGTACGGTTGAACAGCCGGCGAAGACGCCGCATCAGGTGGCGCGGATTGGCCGGATTCAGGAATCCGCTCCCGAGCAGCACGCGCTCCAGGTGCTCGTAGAACAACTCGAGCTGGGCCGGGCCGGCCAGCGGGGACTCGGGCGGCGGAACGCTGCGCTCAAGTACCTGTTGCTGCCGCAATTCGTAGGCAATGATCTGCACGGCCTGGGACAGATTGAGCGAGGTGTATTCCGGGTTCGCGGGGATGTAGACGATGGCGTTGCACTGATCGAGCTGCTCATTGGCCAGGCCGGAGCGTTCCGGACCAAACACCAGTGCCGCGGCCCGGGTTCGTGACTGGTCCATGACCTCGGCGGCGCACTCCCGCGGATTTATTTCCGGACAGCCGATGCGCCGGTGCCGGGCACTGGCGGCCAGCACAAGCCCGCAGCCCTCCAGCGCCTGAGAGAGGGTCGGCACCACACGCACCCCGAGCAATACGTCCTGTGCCCCCGAGGCCATGGCCCGGGAGTCGGTGCACAGCCACTCCTGCGGCGGATTCACGAGGACCAGCTCATGAAAGCCCATGGTCTTCATGGCACGCGCAACCGACCCGATGTTGCCCGGGTGGGTTGGTTCGAAGAGGACGAAGCGGATCGGCGGGATGCTGGTCATGACGTGCTCGCTATCTCCATAGTATGCCCGCGCTCTGTACAATGCCGGCCCCATGCAGGCCCTGCTCAACACTGCCGTCCAGGCCGCCCGCCGCGCCGGCGACATCGCCGTGCGCGCCCTTTCGAGGCTCGACCAGCTCGAGATCCGCGCCAAGGCCCGCAACGAGTACGTCACCCAGGTGGACCAGGCTGCCGAGCAGGCCATCCTGGAGAGCATCCGCAAGCGGTACCCGGATCACGCCTTCCTGGCCGAAGAGTCGGGCCGGAGCGGGGATCACGAGTTCACCTGGATCGTCGACCCCCTGGACGGAACCACCAACTTCGTCCATGGCTTCCCGACTTTCTCCGTCTCCATCGCCCTGCGCCGGCACGACACCCTGGAAGTCGGCGTGGTCTACGACCCCTGCCGACAGGAACTGTTCACCGCCATGCGCGGCCGCGGTGCCCAGCTGGACGGCAAGCGCATCCGGGTCAGCGAACGCAAGGATCTGGACGGAACGCTGATCGGCACGGGCTTCCCCTACCGCAGCAACGCCCGATGGATGAAGACCTACCTGCAGATGCTGGGCAGCGTAATGGAGAACTCCGCCGGCGTGCGTCGCCCCGGTTCCGCCGCCCTGGATCTGTCCTACGTGGCCGCCGGCCGGCTCGACGGATTCTTCGAGTTCGGCCTGGAAATCTGGGACACGGCGGCAGGAACCCTGATGATCCAGGAGGCAGGCGGCCTCGTGACCGGTCTCACCGGCAAGGCCTCACACCTGGAAAGCGGCGATGTGCTGGCAGGCAATCCCAAGGTGCACGAAGCACTGCGCGTCCTGCTGACGCCCCACCTGAATTCGACGCCCTGACAGACAGCTCGTGGGGCAGCGGCCTTCAGGGCAGAGCGTCAACCGCGTCCTTGTCCTTCTTGGCCGGCATCAGGTCGGTCGGCGCGGCGCCCAGCGCCAGCGCCGTGGCGCTCGCAATGTAGATCGACGAGTACGTGCCGACCAGGATGCCGATGATGAGCGCGATTGAAAACCCGCGCAGGGTCTCGCCGCCGAAGATGAGCATCGAGACAACCACCAGCAATGTGACGAAGCTGGTCATGATCGTCCGGCTCAACGTCTCGTTGACGGACAGGTTCATGATCTCCTCGGCCGTCCCCCGGCGAATCTTGCGGAAGTTCTCCCGGATGCGGTCGAATACCACCACGGTGTCATTGACCGAGTAACCGACGATGGCCAGGACCGCCGCCAGGGACGACAGGTCAAAGGGAATCTGGAATATCGCAAAAGCGCCCAGGGTGAGAATCGGATCGTGGAAGGTCGCCACCATGGCGCCCACGGCAAATTTCCACTGGAACCGGACGGCCAGGTACAGGCCGATCAGCAAAAAGGCGAACAGACCCGCCAGGGCACCCTGCTGGGAGAGCTCCTCCCCGACTTGCGGGCCGACGAACTCGGTACGCCGCAGCTCCACCGAGGCATCGCCGGCGCGCAGTATGTTGACGATCTGCTCCGCCTCCGTCCGGCCCGCCACGCCCCCGCGAGGCAGGACACGGATCATGACGTCCCGGGCGCTGCCAAAATTCTGCACCTGGGCATCGCCGAAGCCGCCCTTACCCAGCCTCGACCGGATATCGCCAAGATTCGCGGGGCCGGCATAGCCCACCTCGAGCAGCACGCCGCCAGTGAAATCAATGCCGAAATTGAGGCCGCGAACTCCGGGAATCAGCAGGACGAGTGATGCGGCGATCAGGAAGGCAGAGAGCCAGCCGAGCATCCGCCGCTGGCCCAGGAAATTGAACGTGGTCTTCTTGTGGAAGATCTCGAAGCCGGTGAACCGCCGCATGGAAATTCCTCGTCTGCCA
>JBDSWH010000235.1:0-3946 GCA_039926785.1 Gammaproteobacteria bacterium | reverse complement strand
ATAAAGGTCTCGAGTGTGCCGCGATTCTACCGGATTTGGCCGTTTCGGGTTCAGCCGGCATCTGGTCGGCCTCACGGTTGGCCGGGCGCGGAATCACCCCTGTGAATGCATCGCTGCCACGGCTTCGGCAATGTTCTCCGACTTCTTCTCGACGCCCTCGCCCACTTCGAGCCGCACAAAACGGTGGACACGGGCTCCCCGGTCCTTGAGCAGCTTGGAAATGGACGTATCGGGGTCCTTGACGAACGGCTGACCCACCAGGGCGATCTCATTCAGGTACTTGCGCAGGCGACCCTCGACCATCTTGGCGACGATCTCGGGCGGCTTGCCTTCGCCGGCCGCCTGCTCGGACAGTATGCGGCGCTCATTCGCCTGAAGGGTCTCGGGCACCTCTTCCGGTGACAGGTAACGGGGATTGCTGGCGGCAATATGCATGGCCAGGTCCTTGCCGAGGTCGGCGTCCCCGCCTTCCAGATCCACGAGCACGCCAATCCGGCTACCGTGAAAATAGCTGGCCAGCTTCCCGGCGGGCCGAACGTACTCGAAGCGCCGGATACCGATGTTCTCGCCGATCTTGGCGATGAGATCACGACGAGCCTCGTCGAGGGATTGCCCTTCCGGAAGCCGGAGGGCCAGCAACTGATCGATTGTCGCAGGCTCTTCCCGTGCCGCCAGGTCGGCCGCCGCACGCGCGAAGCGCTGGAAGTTGTCATCCTTGGCGACGAAGTCCGTTTCGCAGTTGACCTCCAGAATGGCGGTGACATCGCCCTTTGGGCTGACGGCAGTCACGATCTGGCCCTCGGCGGCGATGCGGCCGGCCTTCTTCTCAGCCTTGGCCTGCCCGCGCGTACGCAGCAGTTCCACCGCCGTATCGAGGTTGCCGCTGGAATCGACGAGTGCTCTCTTGCACTCCATCATTCCGGCGCCCGTGCGGTCGCGGAGATCCTTGACGAGGTTTGCTGCTATGGACATGGTGGTGGCTCCCGGTCAGGCGTCCACGTCGCCGGTGCCGGCTTCGGCAGCGACTGGCGGGGTATCAGCGACTGGCGCGCTGTCAGCAACTGGCGCCGTATCTGTGGCGCCCGCCGCCTTGGCACTCTTTGCCCGGGCCCGAGGAGCACCCGCTGGCGCCGCGCCGGGTTTGCGGGGTGGCCGCTTCGCGGGCGCGGGACGGCGGCCGTCCGGCGAGGACTTCGGCCGACCTTCGGCGTCGAGTTCGACGAAATCGTCTTCGCCAACCGGCAGCGCCGGAATGGAGGCCTTGCCCTCGAGGACGGCGTCGGCGACGGCCATGGCATACAGCTCCGCGGCACGCATGGCGTCGTCATTGCCAGGCACCATGTATTGCACTCCATCGGGCGACGAGTTGGTGTCCACGATGCCAATCACCGGAATACCGAGCTTGTTGGCCTCGTGCACGGCAATCTTCTCGTGACCCACGTCGATCACGAAGATCGCGTCGGGAAGGGTCGCCATGGACTTGACGCCACCAAGGCTGCGCTCGAGCTTTTCCCGCTCGCGGCGCAAGTCGAGCACTTCCTTCTTGGTCAGCTTGGTGAAGCGGCCATCCTGCTCCATCGCATCGAGGTCCTCGAGGCGCTTGATGGACTGCTTCACGGTCTTGAAGTTGGTCAGCGTTCCGCCAAGCCAGCGGTGGCTGACGTGCGGCATGCCGCAGCGGGCCGCCTGGGACTTCACGGAGTCCCGCGCCGACCGTTTGGTGCCGACGAACAGGATCCGCCCACCATCACCAGCAAGGGACCGGATGAATCCGGTGGCCTTGTGAAACAGTGGAACGGTATGTTCCAGATTGATGATGTGGATGTTGTTCCGGGCGCCGAAAATGTACGGGCCCATCGTGGGGTTCCAGTAGCGAGTCTGGTGGCCAAAGTGCACACCGGCCTCAAGCATCTGGCGCATGCTCACGTCAGTCATGGGATCTCCTTCAGGGCCTGCCGGAACGAGGGCCGGGTCAAGCCTGTGTAGTATTCGGGTTAGGGCCGCCGCGTTCCCCATCCGGCAACCGACTCCCGAATCGGGAGAAGGCACCCAGCCAGACGTGACGGAACGCGTGTGGATTTCGTTGCCTCTAGGGCGCGCGCTTTATACCATAGGCGATTAACGGTCACAACGCGGTTCCGGCCCCTGGTCCGGCCAGCCGGTGCGGCCTCCGGGGCCGGTGCCGACCGTCCAGTACCCGGGGTTCCCGCACCAGGTCGGCCACGACAGGTTCCGGTTCAGGCCAGGGTCAAATTCAGGGATGAGCATTACGATCAAGACTCCGGCCGAGCAGGACGCAATGCGGACAGCCGGCCGCCTGACTGCCGCCGTCCTGGACATGATCGGGCCGCACGTCCAGCCCGGGGTCACCACCGACGAACTCGACCGGATCTGCCACGACTTTATCGTCGATGTGCAGCAGGCTATCCCGGCACCGCTGAATTACCGCGGCTTTCCGAAGTCCATCTGCACGTCCGTCAACCACGTCGTCTGCCACGGCATTCCCGGCGACAGGAAACTCCGCGCTGGAGACATCATCAATGTGGATGTCACGGTCATCAAGGACTGTTTCCACGGTGACAGCAGCCGGATGTTCTTCGTCGGCAAGGGCACCATCCAGGGAGAACGCGTCGTCCGGGTGTGCCGTGAGGCACTCTGGCTTGGAATCGAACAGGCCGCCCCCGGCAAGCGGCTTGGCGACATCGGCCACGTCATTCAGCAGTACGTTGAGGCCCAGGGCTTCAGCGTAGTCCGGGAGTACTGCGGTCACGGCATTGGCCGCATTTTCCATGAGGACCCACAGGTCGTTCACTACGGCGAACCGGGAACTGGTCTCGAATTGCGGGAAGGCCTGACGTTCACCATCGAGCCGATGGTCAACGTCGGCAAGCGCCATGTCCGGCTGCTGCCAGACGGCTGGACCGTCGTGACCCGTGATCACTCACTGTCGGCCCAGTGGGAACACACCATCCTGATCACAGGGAACGGCTGCGAGGTCCTGACCCTCGGCGCGGACGAGCGGCGATGAACAGCGCAGCCGTGCCGGCGCTGACGCTGTCGGATGACGCGCAGCACCTGGCATCGACCGTATTACAGGCCGACGGCGCCGCCTTCGACTGGCCCACGGTGCGTGAACTCCTGCAGGTTGAGGGCGACGCCCGATTGATCCTTCGGCACGTCCTGAACGCGGGCAATGCAGCCCTGAAGCAGCGCTTCCTCGCGGGCGAATCGGCCGCCCGACTGGTCGCCGACCGGGCCGCCCTCGTGGACCTCGTCGTCTGCGACGCCTGGCGGCGCGCGGGAGACCCCGGCCTCGCCGACTGCGCGCTGGTCGCGGTGGGCGGGTACGGGCGTGGTGAACTTCACCCCAGCTCCGATGTCGATCTGCTCGTCCTGACTCCGCCTCGCGACAGCCCACCACCGGCTGACAGCCTTTCCGATTTCCTGACCCTGCTGTGGGACGCTGGCATCGAAATCCGCCATAGCGTCCGGAGCGCTGCCGAGTGCGGCCAGGACGCCGGCAAGGACCTGACGGTCATTACCACACTCATGGAAGCGCGGCTGCTCCTGGGCTCCGAGGATCTGCTCTGGGAGATGCAGGCTGCCATCGCCCCCGGAAGAGTCTGGCAATCCCGGCAGTTCTTCGAAGGCAAGATCCGGGAACAGCAGAGCCGGCACCACCGGTACGACGACACGGCCTACAACCTCGAGCCTGACGTCAAAGGCAGTCCGGGTGGCCTGCGGGACATCCAGACCATCAGCTGGGTTGCGCTCCGGGAATACGGCCGCGGCGATCTGGAATACCTCGTCAGCCGGAGCTTCCTCAGTCCGCCTGAGCTCCGGTTGCTGATCCAGGGACGCGAGTTCCTGTGGCGCATCCGCTTCGCCCTCCACCTCCTGACCGGGCGGCACGAGGACCGCCTCCTGTTCGACCACCAGAGCCGGA
>JBDSWH010000234.1:0-2645 GCA_039926785.1 Gammaproteobacteria bacterium | reverse complement strand
AGCCGCAATGTGAGGGCCGCGGAGGCCCGCGGGCCGAGGTCTACGGCGGGCGTGCGTTCCGTGGCCGGACCGGCGGCTATCTGCCAGCGGGGTTCACGGCCCGGATTGGTGACTTCCACGGTGCACTCCATCGGTTCACCCGCGAAGACCGGCGTGCAGCCGCCCACCGACAGCCGCAGTCCTGCCAGATTGCGCTGGCAGTGATGGATGCTGACCACGGCGATGGCCGTGAGCACGAAGGCAAGCGCAAAGCCCATATTGTTGCTGTAGTTGAGTGCCCCGAGAAGCATCGCGAAGAACACGAGTCCGAAGACGAGGCCGCTTCGGGTGGGCAATATGTAGACGCGGCCCTGGTGCAACTCGACGAACTCGCCGTCCGCGCCCTGGCGTCGCCGGGCCCAGCGGCTCACGTAGCGTTGCAGGTGGCGGGGCAGGCGGCGCCGTGGGTTCTTCACAGCGGGCTCAACGTCAGGGAATCGGCACGGACTCCAGCACGAGACGTGCCGGGTCGCGCAGGGCAGCCGTTCCGCCCTGCCGGGGCCGCAGGCGGTGGCCGGCGACGGCCGGGAAGACGGCCTTGACGTCCTCGGGATGAACACCGGGATGGCCGTGGATCAGCGCCCAGCAACGCGCGGCATTAACCAGGTCCTGGGCACCCCGCGGTGAAATACCGAGGTCGAACTGGGAGGACTGGCGGGTGAAGCGCACGAGCGCTTGTGCGTAATCGAGGAGCGCGTCGGACAGGAAGAGTTCCCGGGCGGCAGCACGGAGGGCAGCGAGACCTTCGATGTCCACCACCGGGCGCAGGTCGTTCACCATCTCGCGGCGATCGTCGCCCTTGAGCAGCTTTCTTTCCAGTGCCTCCCCGGGGTACCCGAGGCCGATTCGCATCAGGAAGCGGTCGAGTTGCGATTCAGGAAGGGGAAACGTGCCGGCCTGGTTCAGCGGGTTCTGGGTGGCGATGACGAAGAATGGCGACGGAAGGATACGGGTGTGCCCGTCGAGGGTGACCTGCTGTTCCTCCATGGCCTCGAGAAGCGCGCTCTGCGCCTTCGGCGTTGCCCGGTTGATCTCGTCGGCGAGGACCACGTGCGAGAAGACGGGACCCGGATGGAAGCGGAACGTCGAGGTGGCTTGTTCGAAAATGGACATGCCGACGATGTCGGCCGGCAGCATATCGCTGGTGAACTGGATCCGGCGGAAGGAGAGGCCAAGTACGCCGGCCAGCGAGCGCGCCAGGAGTGTTTTGCCGACGCCGGGCACGTCTTCGATCAGCAGATGGCCGCCCGCCAGCAGGCAGGTAAACGCCAGCTGGATCTCCGTCGGCTTGCCCAGTATTACCTGGCCAATCTCGGCCGCAACCTGGTCCGCCAGCTGGCGGGCGCGGTGCAGCTCTTCCTTGCCCGCCAGAGGTGTGACGTTCGCCGCCATGCTGCGTTCCACTGAGCTGTCCGGTTCGACAATATCATGGCATCTTGCCGGAACCCCGGGAGTCGAAGCGCGAACTGGGGCACAGAACAGGCGAGCCCCTACCCGAAGTCAGGTGACGCTGGTTAACGATCTCAAAGTCCGGAGAGCTGGGCGAGTTGGGCATCCAGCTTTGCGAGGTCGCGACGCAATGTCTGCTGCCGGTCCCGTTCCTTGGCGACGACCGCTTCCGGTGCGTGGCTGGTGAAGCTCTCGGTGGCCAGCTTTTGCTCGACGCGTTCCAGGTCCGTCGCTGCCTTCAGGCGGTTCTTCGTCAGTCGCCCCCGTTCGGCCCCGATGTCGATCAGGCCGGCGATGGGAACCAGCAGTTTCAGGCTGCCCACCAGAGCGGTGGAGGAGGTCGGCGGCAGGCTCCCTGCAGTCAGGACCTCGATGCCCGACAGCCGGGCCAGCTCCCGCAGGTAGCGGTCGTGGATGGCGAGCAGGCGCAGGTCGTCCGCCGTCGCGTCCTGAAGCAGCACCGGAATCCGCTTGCCCGGCGCGATGTCCATCTCGCCGCGGATCTGCCTGACGGCCAGGATGAAGCCCTGAATCCAGCCCAGTTCAGTTTCGGCGGCGTCATCCACAGGGAACAGGGACGGGTCCGGCCAGCGCTGAATCATGATTGACTCACCACAGGCTCCGGCCAGCGGTGCGACCCGCTGCCAGATTTCCTCCGTGATAAAGGGCATGCACGGATGGGTCGCGCGCAACAGGGCTTCCAGGACGGTAACCAGCGTGCGACGGGTCACTGCCTGCACGCCGGCCGGCGTCTCCGGGTCCTGAAGAATCGGCTTGGTGAGCTCCAGGTACCAGTCGCAGTATTCGTTCCAGATGAATTCGTAGAGCGCGCGTGCCACGAGGTCGAAGCGGTAGGAGGTGAAGTGCGCCTCCACCGACTCGATGGTCTTGCTCAGCCGGGACAGGATCCACCGGTCTGGCAGGCTGAGCGACGCTACCGCCGCCGTGCCCTGCGCGAGCTCGCGGCCTTCGACGTTCATGAGTACGAAACGGGCGGCGTTCCAGATCTTGTTGCAGAAGTTCCGGTAACCCTCGATGCGGTTGAGGTCAAAGCGGATGTCCCGACCTGTGCTCGCGAGCGCGGCAAATGTGAAGCGCAGGGCGTCGGTGCCGTAGTCGGGGATGCCATTTGGAAACTGCTTTTTCGTGGCCTTCTC
>JBDSWH010000233.1:0-7568 GCA_039926785.1 Gammaproteobacteria bacterium | reverse complement strand
CTGGCTCCGGCCGCTCGCCAGCTATTCCTGGTCCCACCACGACGTGAAATTTCCCGGCCGGGAGCGGCGCCTGCGGGGCAGCTACCACTCCATCACCTCCGAGCACCTCCATACGGTCGTGACAGCGGCGCTGGGCGAGCGGGTGCGGGTCAATACCCCCGCGGCCAATGTGGCCCCCGACCGGGTGACGCTCGCCGGGGGCGAGGTGCTGGCGGCGGACCTGGTGCTGGACGGCCGGGGGGTGCGGTCCCCGGTGGGCGCCGGCGTGACATTGCGCTTCCAGAAATTCCTGGGGCAGGTTGTCCGGTTGACCGATCCCCACGGCCTCACCGGCCCGCTGTTGATGGATGCGACGGTTTCCCAGGAGCAGGGTTACCGGTTCGTCTATCTGCTGCCGTTCACGACGACCGACGTGCTGATCGAAGACACCTACTACAGCGACACGAGCGCGCTCGACACGGGAAGTCTCCGGGAGCAGATTGCCCGCTATGCCGCTGATCGCGGCTGGCGGGTCGCGTCGCTCGTGCGGGAGGAGACCGGCATACTGCCCATTGTGCTCGACGCCGACCTCGCCGCCTTCTGGCCGGAGACTGACAATGTTCCGCGCACCGGGCTGCGGGCCGGGCTGTTTCACCACACGACCGGCTACTCCGTCCCCGAGGCCGCGGCTCTGGCTGAAGACCTGCCGGGTCTGAGCGCATTGCACAGTGGGTCGATCGCTCCCCGGATCCGCGAACGGGTCCGGCGCCGCTGGCGCGAGCAGCGGGTGTTCCGGCTGCTGAACCGCATGCTCTTCCTCGGCGCCGCTCCCGCCGACCGCTACCGTGTGCTCCAGCATTTCTACCGGCTGCCCGAGTCGGTGATCGATCACTTCTACGCGGGTCGCCTGACGCCGGGTGACGCGCTGCGCGTGCTGACCGGTACTCCGCCCATTCCCATCCGACAGGCACTGCGCTACGTCCTGCCCTCCAGCAGCCGCTCGCCGGGTATCACCTCCACTGTAAAGGCACCGGACCGCCGATGAACTCTCGTAACTCCACGCCATGAGCAAGTCAGCTGCGGTGATCGGCGCCGGGTTCGGCGGACTCGCGCTGGCCATCCGCCTGCAGTCGGCGGGCATCCGCACCGTGCTACTCGAGAAGCGCGAGCGGCCCGGTGGTCGCGCTTACGTCTATGAGCAGGACGGCTTTACCTTCGACGCGGGCCCAACGGTGGTCACTGCGCCGAATGCCATCGACGAGTTGTTCGAACTCAGTGGCCGCGCAACAGGTGACTACGTGGACCTGCTGCCGGTGGATCCCTTCTACCGCCTGGTTTGGCCCGACGGCGTGACGCTTGAATACAACGCTGACGCTGACGCGGTCACGAATGCCATTGCGCAGATCAGTCCGGCGGATGCCGACGGGTACCGGAAGTTCCTCCGGTTCTCCGAGGCCGTTTTCCGGGAGGGTTACCTGAAACTCGGTACGGTCCCCTTCCAGAGTTTCTGGAGCATGGTGCGCGTGGCCCCGCAGCTGATCCGCCTGCGCAGCGAGCGCTCGGTGTATAGCGTGGTCTCGGACTACATGCAGGATCCCCACCTGCGCCAGGCGTTCAGCTTCCAGTCACTGCTGATCGGCGGGAATCCGTTCCAGGTATCGTCCATTTATGCCCTCATCCACGCCCTCGAACGGGAGTGGGGCGTGCGTTTCCCACGCGGTGGCACGGGCGCACTCGTTCGCGCGCTGGTGAAGCTGTTCCAGGACCTGGGCGGCGAGGTGCGCCTGAATACTCCGGTGCACGAGATCCGCGTTCGCCAGGGCCGCGCCACCGAGGTGGCCACGGCCGACGGTCGTAGCGTCGTGGTGGATGCGGTGGCCAGCAACGCCGATGTGGTGCACACCTACGCAAGCCTTCTCGCTGCAACTGATCGGGGCCAGGCGATGGGGCGGCGGCTGACGCGGAAGCGCTTCAGCAACTCGCTCTTTGTCGTGTACTTCGGGCTGAAGCGCCAGTACCCGGATATTGCCCACCACACCGTGCTGTTTGGTCCGCGCTACCGGGAACTGCTGGCGGACATCTTCGATCGCGGTATTCTGCCGGACGATTTCTCCCTGTACCTGCACAACCCGTCCCGCACCGACTCGTCACTTGCGCCGCCAGGGCAGGCCGGTTTCTACGCGCTGGCGCCGGTGCCCAACCTGGGCAAGGCAACTATTGACTGGAGCACGATGGGCCCGAAGTACCGGGACCGGATCCTGGACGCCCTGGAGAAGCACACCCTGCCCGGACTGCGTGCGAACCTCGTGACATCCCGCATCTTCACGCCAGCCGACTTCGCCTCCGAGCTGAACGCCCACCTGGGTTCCGCCTTCTCCCTGGAGCCGCTGCTGACCCAAAGTGCGTTCTTCCGGGTTCACAACCGGGACGATCGGATACACAATCTGTACTTCGTGGGAGCAGGCACGCACCCGGGGGCGGGGATTCCCGGTGTTATCGGTTCCGCCAAGGCCACGGCGGGGCTGATGCTTTCCGATCTCGGAGCAGGCTGAGATGGATGCAATCGTCAGCAGCAGTCGCGAGATGATCCGCAAGGGGTCCCGCAGCTTTGCGCTGGCCTCCCGCCTGTTCGATACCGAAACCCGCGACCACGCGTGGATGCTCTACGCCTGGTGCCGCCACTGCGACGACCAGATCGATGGCCAGGAGCTGGGCATGACGCCCGCGGCGCCACCGGAGGTCCGGATGGCGACCGCCGACCGGGTGGCCAGCCTGGACCGGCTCCGGACGGAAACTCTGCGGGCCCTGAACGGCGAGCCGGTATCCGAGCCGGCGTTCCTCGCCTTCCAGCGCGTGGCCCGTGCCCACGCCATCCCGGACCGGCATGCGCTGGAACTGCTGGCCGGTTTTGAGATGGACGTCAGTGACCACTATTACCGCAGCTTCGACGAGACACTGCTGTACTGCTATCGGGTGGCAGGGGTGGTGGGCGTAATGATGGCCCTGGTAATGGGCGTGCGGGACGGGCCGTCCCTGCAACGTGCCGCGGACCTCGGCATTGCGTTCCAGCTGACCAATATTTCCCGGGACGTGCTTGATGACGCCCGGAACGGCCGCTGCTATCTCCCGGGCGATTGGCTGGCGACCGCGGGAGTGCGGGCGGAGGCCATCGCAAACCCTGAAAATCGGCGGGCAGTGGCAGCGGTGGTGGGCCGCCTGCTTCAGGAAGCAGACCGCTACTACCAGTCTTCCGCCATCGGCTTGCAGTCACTGGGCTTCCGGTCCGCGTGGGCGGTGGCCACGGCACTTGGTGTCTACCGGGACATCGGCCGGGTCGTCCGGGAGCGCGGTGTCCATGCGTGGGACACGCGCGCCGTGGTTGGCACTTCGCGCAAGCTGGTGTACCTGGTCAGCGGCGCGCTGAGGTCATTGAAAGCCATAACGTGGGATCGGTCCCACCGGTCAACGCCGCGCGCGGATGACCTGTGGGTGGCGCCCGGCCTGGAATCAGGCGATCGCGCCTGAGAGCGGCGGACCGCTGTCGGTCAGCGGCGTGTAGGCGACCCCGTCCGGTGTTGCCACAGATTCGACCAGGTAGAGGCGATCAATCGGCCAGGGCAATGGCTTCCAGGGAAGTCCCGCGCGCACCGAGCGGATGTCACGGGCAAGTGTCACGTGCGGTTTGAACGGGCGTGCCTCGCGCGCGAAGCCCAGGCGGTCTAGACGTTGCCAGAGGCCATCGACCACCCGTCGCAAATCGTCTGGCACGCGCGTCGTGGCGGCGACCAGGGCCCGGGGCTTCGGCCAATGTTCCAGGCGGTCCAACGTGATCGTTAACGGTGACACGGGTCCGCAGAGCGCCTTGAGTGCTTCGAGCCGCGTCTCGCTCACCCGTCCCAGGAAGGCTGCGGTGACGTGCAGTCCGGCGGTAGCCACCGGTCGGCCGGATAACGGGAAGAGGCGGTTGCGTGCGTTCTCCACGGCCTGACGGAGGTGCTCGTCGGGCCAGAAGGCGAAGAAGAGCCGGCGGGTCGCCATGGCCACGATTGTTCCAGCCTCTCCGCCGGATTGCCAATCCCGTGCGACAATCTTCCTGTGGGCAATCCGTCGACGCGCAACAGCCTGGGGTATCTGCTAGCCCTGCCTTTCATCTACGGGCTCTCGCTGCTGCCCTTCCCGGCGCTCTACCGGATTTCTGATCTCCTGTTTCTCCTCATCTACCGCCTGGTCGGCTATCGCGCCCGAGTGGTACGGGCCAACCTCAAGAGCAGCTTCCCCGAGAAGACTGACGAGGAGAGGCGGAAGATTGCCGCCGACTTCTACCGCTGGTTCTGCGACCTGCTGCTCGAGTCGCTCAAGACCCTGACCGTTACCCCCGGCGCCGTGCGGGAGCGAGTGACGATCGAGGGCATGGACATCCTACGGGACTACGCAAACCGCAAGCAGAGTGTCATCGTCGTGCTCGGCCACTTCGGCAACTGGGAGCTCGCCGGCGCCCGGTACAGCCAGGAAACGGATGTTCCCCAGCTGTACGTCATCTACCGACCCCTGCACGCCAAGGGTTTCGACGGGTTGCTGTACCGGATGCGCACCCGACATGGGACCCGGCTCTACACCATGAAGGAGACCAGCCAGGCGATGGAGCGCGACAGGGGCCTGGTCACGGCGACGGCCTTCATTGCCGATCAGACTCCCCACGCGGATCGAGCCTATTGGTTGACGTTCCTCGGGCAGGACACGGCTGTGTATTTCGGCACGGAGGCGACCGCAAGGAAGTTCAACTACCCGGTCGTTTACCTGTCCATCATGCAGCGCTGCCGGGGCCATTACTGCATGATCGTGGAGACCCTCGCCGAGGATCCGTCAGAGCTTCCCGTGGGTGAGATCACCGCGCGGCACACGGCACGGCTGGAGCGGGACATTCGGGAGCGTCCCGATCTATGGCTGTGGACTCATCGGCGGTGGAAGCATCAGCGGCCGGCGGTTCCCGCTGCCGCAGGCGCCCGCGCGTCAGTCCCGGACCAACCGGCGTCCGAACCAGTGTGACAATCCCAGCGCGACGAGCCCGATGCCGGCCAGGCCCAGGCAGATGGGCGCGAGCTGGAGCGCCGTTTCACTCCGCCAGAAGACACCGCTGTACGCTTCGAGCGCCCAGGTGTTCGGGGTGATCCAGCCGACCTGCTGCAGCCAGTGCGGCATGAAGAAGCGGGGCACCATGCTGCCGCCGACGGCGGACATGATCAGGATCACCACGGTGGGCAGCACCTGGGCCTGGGCCCGGGTTCGGCAGCCGGTGACCAGCAGCAGGCCGAGGCCGGCGGCGAGTACCGAGGAGCAGATGGAAATCATCAGCCAGGGTCCGAAGTTGCCGGGCACGTCGACACCGTAAGCTAGCCAGGCCACGCCGAAGATCAGACAGGTCTGCACCAGGCCTTGGGTCACCAGGTACAGGAATCGACCGTTGATCACCACGTCGATGCCGCCGGGCCCGGCGGCGATACGGTCGAGCAGGCCCGCTTCCTGATCGTCGAGGATGCCGAGTGCCCCCTGTGCCGCGGCGAATAGCAGGAACATGAAGGCAACGGCACCAGCATAGTAGGCCACGTTGTTCAGCGCCGCGTTCTGGCCCGCGACATTGTCCCGCTCGAGCAGGTCGTCGAAGGACCAGCCGGCCGGCCGGCTGCCCTCGGCGGCTCCCGCGGACTCGCGGAGCCTGGCGAGCCCGGCGTCGATCTCCGCCTGCTGAGCAGGCGTGAATTCGGTGAACTCGGTTCCGATCAGTTCTGCCACCCGGCCAACCGCCACGTCGGGGAGGGCGGTGAAGTAAGCGCGCTGCAACTGGCCCGCCAGCACCGTTGCCGTGACGCTGCGGGACGGGTCCACCAGGAGCAGCAACGGTGGCGCCGCGAGTCCGCTCGCCGTGGCGAGCGCTTCGCCATCGGCACGAATGACCAGTCCCACATCCGCGGTGCCACGCCGGACCAGGTCCCGGGCCGACTCCCGGGTCAGGTTGCCGGGCACCGGCCGGACGGCGGGAACCTCCGTCAACGCTTTCACCAGGCGGAGCGAATCCTCGCTGTTGACCTCGTCGACGATGGCAATGCGCAGCTGCAGCTGGTCACCTGCCGCCGTGGCGAAGATGGTCGCAAAAATCAGGAAAAAGACCACGGGCACGATTAGCGCCATCAATAGCGCACCGCGGTCGCGGAGCAGCAGCAGGAAGCAGGCCCGTACCACTGACCAAGTCATGGGATCGGACTCATCGAAGCGGCCTTGTTGGACCTGCTCACGAGTGGGGCACCGTGCCGGTAAGTTCGACAAACACGCCGTGCAATCCGGGCTGCCGCACCCGCAATTCGTCGATATCGGCGCCGGCGCCGACCAGCCGGTGGCGCAATCCGGGAAGCCCCTCCAGCCCGCCGGCCAGCCGGCCGATCCACAGGCACGGCTCGTTGGTTGGCGAGAAGAGGATGGTGCGCAGGAAATCCCGCAGATCCGGCGCAGGGTCCGACGCCAGCATCAGCAGTACCTCCTGGTCGGAACCGAACAGCCCACCGACGAGGATCGGAATTGTGTCCGCGGCCCGCACCACGCCACCCGCAAGCACCGCCACCCGGTCGGCCAGTGTTTCTGCCTCGACCAGATCGTGCGTGGTCAGGATGAGCGCCATGCCGCGGTCGCGCAGGCCCTCCAGCACGCGGTGCACGGACTGGCGGGCGAGGGGGTCGAGGCCCACCGTGGGCTCGTCCAGCAGCAGCAGGTCCGGGCGGTGCAGGGTGCCCGCGGCAATGTTGATTCGCCGTTGCATGCCACCGGAAAGCGTCGCCACGGGCTCGTCCGCCCGCTCCGCCAGTCCCGACCAGGCCAGCGCATCCGTTACCGCCGCCTTCACGGCGTTGCGCGGCAGGCCTGCCAGGCGGCCCAGGATCTCCAGGTTGGTGCGGACCGGCAAACGGCCCCACAAGGCAATGGATTGGGGGACGTAGCCGACGCGCCGGCGCACGGGGCGTTCGTGCGGCGCACCGCCCCCGATGAGGATACTGCCGGCGTCCAGTCGCACGCGGCCGGCCAGTGCGCGGAGCAGCGTGGACTTGCCTGCGCCGTTCGGTCCCAGCAGCACCAGCACTTCCCCGGCGCGCGCCGTGAGATCCGCGCCGGCCAGCGCCGTGCGATCGCCGAATCGGCGGAGTGCGCCCCGGACGACGAGGAGGGGTTCGGTCTTAGAGGCCAAAGCGGGTGAACAGGTCGCGCTTCTGCCCGAACAGTCTGGCGCCAGCGAAGCGGCCGAGCAGTTTGCCCGTCGTCATCCAGGCGATCCGCTTGCCGCTCTCGCGGTTGGCCAGCATCTGGTCCACGAGCCAGGGTGTCGACGTCTCGACGTAGTCGCAGAGCACGTTGAGGATGGGACGGATCTTCCGCCAGTCCTCCGGGCTCATTTCCTTCTGCTCGTCAAACCAGTTCTCGGTGATCAGCATCCCGGGACTGATCGTGCCGATGACGATCTGCGAATTCTGGTTCTCCGCCACGAGGTACTTGGTCAGCAGCCAGTCACCTGCCTTGGTGGCGCTGTACACGCCCATGTTGGGCGT
>JBDSWH010000232.1:0-7773 GCA_039926785.1 Gammaproteobacteria bacterium | reverse complement strand
GGTCGTCCTCGGTATGCACCACTTCCATGGCCCGGCCGCCGAGCACGAATGACGGCCGGATCACCAGCGGGAAGCCGACTTCGGCCGAGAGGCGGACGGCTTCATCTGGCGTGCGTGCGACGCAGTTCGGCGGCTGGCGAAGGCCCAGCCGCTGCACCAGCTGCTGGAACAACTCCCGGTCCTCCGCAATGTCGATGGACTGGGGACTCGTGCCCACGATCGGCACCCCAGCCTCCTCGAGCCGGCGCGCCAGCTTCAGGGGCGTCTGGCCGCCGAACTGGACGATCACGCCCTTCGGGCGCTCCAGTTCGACCACCTCCATGACGTCCTCGAACGTCAGGGGCTCGAAGTACAGGCGGTCGGAGGTGTCGTAGTCGGTGGAGACCGTCTCCGGATTGCAGTTGATCATGATGGCTTCGAACCCGATCTCCTTCAGCGCGAATGCGGCGTGCACGCAGCAGTAGTCAAATTCGATGCCCTGGCCGATCCGGTTCGGTCCGCCACCGAGGATGATGATCTTGTCCCGGGTCGTGGGCGCCGCCTCGCACTCTTCCTCGTAGGTCGAATACAGGTAGGCAGTCGTGGTGGCGAACTCGGCCGCGCAGGTGTCGACGCGCTTGAAGACCGGACGGATGCCGGCCTTCACGCGGGTCTGGCGAACGATGTTTTCCTGGATACCCAGGAGTGCTGCGAGACGACCGTCCGAGAACCCCTTGCGTTTCAGGGTACGCATGGCTTCCCCCTGGAGCAGCGGCATGCCCTTGGCGCGGACCCGGCCCTCCCAGGCGATGAGGTCCTCGATCTGCGCCAGGAACCAGGGATCGATGCCGGAAAGCCGCGCAATCTCCGCACGGGACAGTCCATGCCGGAAAGCGTCGCCCACATACAGAAGCCGGTCCGGGCCGGGCATCCGCAGCTCCCGCCGCAGCAGGTCCATGTCGTCAGGTGACGGCTCGGCGGGCAGCTTTTCCACGAGCCCGTATATCCCGGTTTCCAGGCCCCGCAGCGCCTTCTGCAGTGATTCCTGGAAGGTACGGCCCATGGCCATGGTCTCCCCCACCGACTTCATCTGGGTAGTCAGGCGGTCGTTGGCACCCGGGAACTTCTCGAAGGTGAAGCGCGGCACCTTGGTGACCACGTAGTCGATCGTCGGCTCGAAGGACGCGGGGGTTGCGCCGCCCGTGATGTCGTTACGGAGTTCGTCGAGGGTGTAGCCGATTGCCAGCTTGGCGGCGACCTTGGCGATGGGGAACCCGGTGGCCTTGGAAGCCAGTGCGGACGAGCGCGACACGCGAGGATTCATTTCGATGACGATCATCCGCCCGTCTTCCGGATTGATGGCGAACTGCACGTTGGAGCCACCGGTATCGACGCCAATCCGGCGAAGGACCGCGATCGACGCATCGCGCATCCGCTGGTACTCCTTGTCGGTCAGCGTCTGCGCGGGGGCAACGGTGATGGAATCGCCCGTGTGGACGCCCATGGCATCCACGTTCTCGATGGAGCAGACGATGATGCAGTTGTCCGCCTTGTCACGGACGACCTCCATCTCGAACTCCTTCCAGCCGATCACCGACTCCTCAAGGAGAATCTCGGACGTCGGAGACAGGTCGAGGCCGTGAGCCGCCATGACCTCGAATTCGTCCCGGTTGTAGGCGATACCGCTGCCGCTGCCGCCCAGGGTGAAGGATGGCCTGATGATTGTTGGAAAGCCGATGCTGGCCTGCACCTCTATGGCTTCCTCGATGGTGTGCGCAATGACCGCGCGGGCCACGGACAGCCCGATTTCCTTCATCGCATTCCGGAACAGCCCACGATCCTCGGCGGTGTCGATGGCTTCCCGGGAGGCGCCGATCATCTCGACACCAAACTTTTCCAGAACACCCTCGCGCTCCAGGTCGAGCGCGCAATTGAGGGCGGTCTGGCCACCCATGGTCGGCAGCAGTGCATCGGGCCGCTCGCGCTCGATGATCCGCGCCACCGTCTGCCAGTTCACCGGCTCTATGTAGATGGCGTCGGCCATCTCGGGGTCGGTCATGATGGTGGCAGGATTGGAGTTCACCAGGATGACCCGGTAGCCCTCCTGGCGCAGCGCCTTGCAGGCCTGGACCCCCGAGTAATCGAACTCGCACGCCTGGCCGATCACGATCGGCCCGGCGCCGATGATCAGGATGCTCTTAAGGTCTGTGCGCCGGGGCATGAACGACTCTCGCGGTTAAGGGCGCGCCCGCGTGGCGCACCGGGACTTCTGGCGGTTACTTGAGCGCTACCTGAGCTTCGAGGCGGCCTTCAGCGCCGCCGCCACGGCCGGCTCCTGCTGGACGCGCTGGCGCATCAGTCCGGCGAACCGGGCGAACAGCGGCCGCACGTCCCGCGGTCCCGGACTCCCCTCCGGGTGGCCCTGAAAACTAAAGGCCGAACAATCAGTTCGCTCAATTCCCTGAAGTGAATTATCGAACAATGACCGGTGGGTCGGTCGCAGGTTCGTGGGGAGGCTCGCCTCATCCACGGCGAAGCCGTGGTTCTGGCTGGTGATCATGACCTGCCCGGTTGCCAGATCCTGGACGGGGTGATTGGCCCCGTGATGCCCGAACTTCATTTTCATGGTGCGGGCACCACTCGCGAGACCCAGCAGCTGGTGGCCCAGGCAGATGCCAAACACGGGGATGCCGGCCGCCAGGATCTCGCGGATGGCCTCGATGGCGTAGGTGCACGGTTCCGGGTCCCCGGGGCCGTTGGAGAGGAAGACGCCGTCCGGCCGCAATGCCATGACCTTCGCGGCGGGCGTCTCGGCCGGCACGACCGTGACCCGGCAGTCGTGATCAACAAGGAGTCGCAGGATGTTGCGCTTGATGCCGAAGTCGTAGGCCACCACGTCGAACACGCCACTGCGCTTCGGCCGGATGGGCGGCGGTCCGGGCCAGGTGGCGCCCAGGTTCCACTGATACGCATCCTTGGCACTGACGATCTTCGCGAGATCCATCCCCGCGAGTCCCGGAAAGCGCCGGGCGTGATCGATGGCGGTCTTGGCATCCACCGCACCCGTCATGATGCAACCCGACATCGCGCCCTTGTCGCGCACGATCCGTGTGAGCTTGCGGGTGTCGATGTCGGCGATGGCCACGACGCCCGCACGCCGCAGGAATTCCGGCAGCTCCACTTCGCCCCGCCAGCTGCTGGACACCGCGGGCAGGTCCCGGATCACGAGGCCGGCCGCAAAGACCCGGTCGCTCTCCTGGTCCTCGCTGTTGGTTGCGGTGTTGCCGACGTGCGGGTAGGTCAGCGTCACAATCTGCCGGCAGTAGGACGGATCCGTGAGGATCTCCTGGTAACCGGTCATGGCTGTGTTGAAGACCACTTCACCGATGGTGCGGCCGGGGGCACCGACTGAAATGCCACGGAACACGGTGCCGTCCTGCAACGCCAGCAACGCCTGTTCCATCACGCTTTGTCCATACGTCGGTGAACTCGCCCGGTTGGGTCCTCTTGGGCTTCCGATAGGCGCATCCGTGCGCAGCAGGAATCAGCCAGCGATTTGCTGCGGCCGAACCCGCTGATTTGGTCACTCCGGGAACCCGCCGCATTCTAAACGACGGGACGGAACGAGGACACCCCTTACAGGGCGGCCTCAGGCGGGTAAGCCCAGCACCTCGCGCAGGGAATAGAGGCGCGCGGGCTTGCCCACAAGCCAGCCCGCCGCGCGCAACGCGCCGCGGGCAAAGAGCGCACGGTCGGTGGCGCGGTGGGTCAGCTCGAGCTGCTCCTCGTCGCCGGCCAGGAGCACGGTGTGGTCACCGACCAGATTGCCGGCCCGTAGGGAGGCAAAGCCTATGGCACCGGCCGGACGAGCCGCCGTCGCGAGACCGGAGCGCGCCGGGATCGCCAGGCTGGCCAGGGACTGGCCCCGGGCTGCCGCCACGGCCTCGCCCAGCTGCAGCGCCGTGCCGGACGGGGCGTCCTTCTTGTAGCGGTGGTGGGCCTCGGTGATTTCCACGTCGAAGTCCGGGCCCAACAGGACGGTTGCCTGTCGCACGAGTTCGGTGAGGACGGTTACGCCCAGGCTCATGTTGCGGGCGTGCAGGACCGGAACTTTCCGGGCCGCCCCGTCCAGGGCCGAAAGCTGATCGCTGTCCAGACCCGTGGTACCTACCACCAGCGCGTAGCCGCCAGCGGCACAGGCCTCGGCGTGGCGCCGGGTGACCGACGGCGCGGTAAAATCGATGACCACGTGGGAACGCACGCGCCCGGCACCCGACAGGGCTGCGTCCAAGTTTGCGGTCAGGGGCACCCCGAGTGCATCAACACCAGCAATCTGGCCGGCGTCACGACCCAGTTGCGGGTCGCCCGGCTCGCCAAGAGCCCCGACCAGCTGGTGCTCGCCACCAGTCGCAATCAGCCGGACGAGGGCCATGCCCATCCGGCCGCCCGCGCCGAGCACCGCTATCTGTGCCATCGCCCACCGCCCAGCCGCATTGCCGCCATCAGGTCGACATCTTCTCAAAAAACCGGCGGACGCCATCCAGCCAGGAGCGATTCCGGGGCCGGTGGCGGTCGCCACCGTCCACCAGCGCTTCATTGAAGGCTTCCAGCAGTCGCTTCTGCTCAACGGTCAGGTTCACCGGCGTCTCGACCTCGACGCGGCAAAAGAGGTCGCCGGGACCGCTGCCCCGCACCGGCCGGACGCCCTTCGCACGCAGGCGAAACACCCGGCCTGACTTGGTCTCCGCCGGAATCTTGAGGTCCACTTCCCCGTCCAGGGTAGGCACCTGCACAGAGCCGCCCAGGGCAGCGACGGCAAAGTTCACGGGAATGCCGCAGGAGAGGTCCGCGCCATCCCGCTCGAAGATGTCGTGGGGCAGAGTGCGGATCTCGACGTAGAGGTCGCCGGTTGGGCCACCGTTCTGCCCCGCCTCACCCTCGCCAGTCAGGCGGATGCGGTCGCCGTTGTCCACGCCGGCGGGCACTTTCACAGCCAGCGTCTTGTTCTTCTGCACGCGGCCGCGGCCCTGGCACGTGCCGCAGGGCTGCTCGATCTGCTGGCCCGTGCCGCGGCACGTCGGGCACGTCTGCTGGATGGAGAAGAAGCCCTGAGCCATGCGCACCTGGCCGGCACCCTCGCAGGTCTTGCAGGTCACCGGCTTCGTGCCCGGCTTCGCGCCAGAGCCGCTGCAGGTTTCGCAGTTGACCAGCGTGGGCAGCGTCAGATTGATCGTGTCACCGAAGACGGCCTGCTCGAGTGTCAGCGTGAGTTCGTAGCGCAGGTCGGCGCCGCGGAAGACCGTGGAACGGCCACGCCGGCCGGCTCCACCGAAGATGTCGCCAAAGACATCACCGAAGATGTCGCCAAAGGCATCGCCCGGATTGAAGCCGGGCCCGCCCCGACCGCGGCCCGCCGCCGCGTCGACGCCGGCGTGACCGTGCTGGTTGTAGACGGCGCGCTGGTCAGCATCTGTCAGGATCTCGTAGGCCTCCTTGGCCTCCTTGAACGCCACCTCCGCCTTGGGGTCGTCAGGGTTCCGGTCCGGGTGATGCTTCATGGCAAGCCGGCGATAAGCCTTCTTGATGTCGGCCTCAGCCGCGTCCCGGCTTACACCGAGGACTTCGTAGTAATCACGCTTCGCCATGCGTTGAACCAATGCAATGACGGCCCGGTGCGCTGCACCGGGCCGTCGGGTTGTCGAGAACGGGTCGCGCTCAGCCCGTGCCGGATTGTCCGCCCTTACCGTCCTTCACTTCCTCGAACTCGGCGTCGACGACCCCGTCGTCGCTTCCGCCCGCCGAGGTGCTGCCGGCTGCCTGCCCGCCCGGCGCACCCGCAGCGGCGCCTTCGGCCTGTTCGTAAGCCCGCTGGGCGAGCGCGGCCGACGCTTCACTCAGCGCCTTGCTCTTGAGTTCGATCTTGGCCTTGTCGTCGCCCTTGATCACGTCCTTGAGATCGGAGATGGCCGACTCGATGCGCGCCCGCTCGGCGGCGTCCACCTTGTCACCCAGGTCCCGAAGGGACCGCTCCGTGGCGTGCGCAAGTCCGTCCGCCTGGTTGCGGACCTCGACGAGCTCGCGGAACTGCCGGTCTTCGTCGGCATGGGTCTCGGCCTCGCCCACCATCCGCTTGATCTCGTCTTCAGACAGGCCGCTCGACGCCTTGATGACGATCTTCTGCTCCTTGCCGGTGGCCTTGTCCTTGGCCGAGACATTCAGGATGCCGTTGGCGTCGATGTCGAAGGTGACTTCGACCTGCGGCATCCCGCGCGGCGCCGGCGGGAGATCCGAGAGGTCGAAACGGCCCAGCGACTTGTTGGCCCTGGCCTGCTCGCGTTCGCCCTGCAGCACGTGGATGGTCACCGCCGTCTGGTTGTCGTCGGCCGTGGAGAACGTCTGGTTTGCGCGGGTCGGAATCGTGGTGTTCTTCTCGATGAGCTTCGTCATGACCCCACCGAGCGTCTCGATGCCCAGCGACAGGGGCGTGACGTCGAGAAGCAGTACGTCTTTCACCTGGCCCGACAGAACGCCGGCCTGGATGGAGGCGCCTACGGCCACAGCCTCGTCCGGATTGACGTCCTTGCGCGGCTCCTTGCCGAAGAAGTTGCGCACGGCCTCCTGAACCTTCGGCATGCGCGTCTGGCCGCCGACAAGGATCACGTCGTCGATGTCACCGACCTTGAGGCCAGCGTCGGTAACCGCCGTCCGGCAGGGCCCGATCGTGCGCTCGATCAGCTCTTCCGCCAGGGACTCGAGCTTGGCACGAGTCAGGCGGATGTTGAGGTGCTTCGGGCCGCTGGCGTCGGCCGTGATGTACGGCAGGTTGACCTCGGTCTGCTGCTGGGAGGACAGCTCAATCTTGGCCTTCTCGCCGGCCTCCTTCAGGCGCTGCATGGCCAGCGGGTCGCGGCGAATATCCATGCCGCTCTCCTTCTGGAACTCGCCGGAAAGGTACTCGATGACCCGCATGTCGAAGTCCTCGCCGCCCAGGAAGGTGTCGCCATTGGTGGCCAGCACCTCGAACTGATGTTCCCCGTCAATCTCGGCGATCTCGATGATGGAGATATCGAAAGTGCCGCCGCCCAGGTCGTACACCGCGATCTTGCGGTCGCCTCGCTGCTTGTCCATGCCATAGGCCAGCGCTGCCGCTGTCGGCTCGTTGATGATGCGCTTCACTTCGAGGCCGGCGATGCGGCCCGCATCCTTGGTGGCCTGGCGCTGGGAATCGTTGAAGTACGCCGGGACCGTGATTACGGCCTCCGTGACGGTCTCGCCAAGGTAGTCCTCGGCCGTCTTCTTCATTTTCATGAGGACACGGGCAGAGATTTCCGGCGGGGACATCTTCTTGCCACTCGCCTCGACCCAGGCATCGCCGTTGTCGGCGCCCACGATCTTGTAGGGCACCATGCCGATGTCCCGCTGTACGACGTCGTCCTTGAACTTGCGGCCGATGAGCCGCTTGACCGCAAAGAGGGTGTTCGCCGGATTGGTCACGGCCTGCCGCTTGGCGGACTGCCCGACCAGCGCTTCACCGTCCTTCGTGAAGGCCACGATGGACGGGGTGGTGCGGTCGCCCTCGCTGTTCTCAATAACCTTGGGCTTGCCGCCTTCCATGACCGCCACGCAGGAATTCGTGGTGCCCAGGTCAATGCCAATTACCTTGCTCATGCGTCACTCCATCAACTGATTCGTTACTAAATTCAATGTGGGCCCGCCGCCGTCCGTTTCAAGTGGGCCGCTTCAACCCACCGATTCAACTCTGGGGCGGCAGCGTAGCGCCGGAGGCGACGGGCT
>JBDSWH010000231.1:0-9257 GCA_039926785.1 Gammaproteobacteria bacterium | reverse complement strand
GCGCTCGGCGCCATCGAGAGTGGCGCGTATCAGTGATCCTGTGGCGAATCGCGGCCGCGACCCGGGACCGTCCGGCCGAGGATCGGAGTGGCGGCGGCGCGGCGCGCTACCCGGGGCGCTGGAACCGCGCCACCGAGGCGGTGCTGTACTGCGCGCCGACGCGCGCGCTCGCCATCCTCGAATCCGCCGCCCATATTGATGAGGCTGGTCTGCCCCTGAACCGCTTCCTGGTGGAGATCCAGGTACCGGACACGGTGTGGTCCCAGCGGGAGGAAGTGCCGGCCGGCGCGCTCCCCGCCACCTGGGATGCGATTCCCGCGGGCGAGGCCAGCATGGCCTTCGGCTCGGACTGGCTCCGGTCGCGCCGGTCGCCGGTCCTGCTGGTGCCGTCGGTCATTGTCCCGGAAGAGTCCTGCGCGTTGCTCAATCCGCAGCACCCGCTGGCGGGGAGAATCAGTGCGCGGGTGAGCCGGGAGTTTCCGTACGGCCGGTTGTTTCGGGGGCGGGGGTAGCGGGACCCAACGGCCGGGGCCACTCCCGCGCTGCAGAAACAGGGCGGAAACGTGGGTTTCTACCGGCTGCTTCCGCCTGGGACATTGGTAGACTCGCACCCTATGTCCCGCCCCGTTGCCAGGATTCAGGAAGAGATCCGCCGCCTCAGCGCCGCGGAGAAAGAAGAGGTGCTTCGCACCCTTCTGGAAGAGACCGACGGCCCCCCGGATTCCGACGTCGAATCGGCGTGGCTGGAGGAAGTTGAGCGCCGCGCTGGGGAAATCGAGTCAGGCCAGGTGCAGTGCGTGCCTGCTGAGGACGTCTTTCGGCAGCTGGACGCGTTGCTGAAGAAATGACGCCGGTGTTCCACCCCGCCGCAGCGCGCGAGCTGTCGGCGGCGGTGCAAAACGGCGAGGCTTACAGCCGGGGTCTCGGCGCGGAACTGAAAGCGGAGACACAGCGCGTCACCCAGCTCCTGCTCAACACGCCACTCATTGGCGAGCCCATGGGCAAGGGGTACCGCCGATTGCCGTTGCGTCGATTCCCGTTTGCCCTGATCTACCGCATCGATGGGGATCAACTGAGGATTCTGGCGGTCGCGCATCGCCGCCGCCGTCCTGGCTATTGGCGCCAGCGACAATGACCTCTGGCGATTTACAGGGGAAAACCGTGAGTTTCTCCGGGCTGCTTCCCCCAGCGATATTGGTAGACTCGCGCTCATGAGTTCCACCCCGGACCAGCAGCCCATCCAGCGCACCGTCGGCAAGCGCAAGTCCCGCGAGGGGCAGCCGATGACCGATCCGTCCCGGGCCGCGGACCGGGACGCGATGACCCGGAACGCCCGCTATCGGACCCGGGCGCCGAAAGGTGTGTTCGTCTACGCGTCCCACGAGGAAATGGCCGCCGACCGCCTGCGGTGGACGGTCGACCTCATGGCCGAGCGGGATCAGGCTGCCACGGAACAGGTGGCACTTGAGCAGCGGGGACGCAAGTCCTAAGCGACCTGCCCCGCCACCCAAGCCGAAACCCCCGCCAGCGCCCCATCCAGCCCCGCCGGGTTAGTCCCGCCCGCCTGGGCAAAATCCGGCCGGCCGCCGCCCTTGCCGCCCACCTGGGACGCGACGAAGTTCACCAGGTCGCCGGCTTTCAGGCGGCCGGCCAAGTCTTTGATGAGGTCCTTGGTCACGCCCACGGCCACACTCACCTTGCTATTGGCGGGGTCGGCCGAGGCCAGCACCACCACGCCGCTGACCAGCTTGTCTTTCATGCGGTCCACGGTGTCCCGCAGCGTCTGGGCGTCGCTGCCGTCGTCCAGGCGCGCGACCAGCAACTTGATGCCGGCGATCTCTTTCGCCTCGGACGCCAGGTCCCGGCCGCCGGCGCCGGACGCGAGCTTAGCCTTCAGCTGCTGGAGTTCCTTTTCGAGGGTCTTCGTGCGCTCCAGGTTCTGGCGCACTTTCGCTTCCACGTCGCCGCGGCTGGTGCGGAAGAGCGCGGCGACGGTGTCCAGCGCCTGCTCGGTTTCGGCGACGCGGGCGAGCGCGCCCTGCCCCGTCACCGCCTCGATGCGCCGGATCCCGGCGGCGATGCCCGTCTCGCTGGTGATCTTGAACAGGCCGATGTCGCCGGCGCGCTTCACGTGGGTGCCGCCGCAAAGCTCCGTGGAGAAGCCGCCGATGGACAGCACGCGCACCCGGTCGCCGTATTTCTCGCCGAACAGCGCCATGGCGCCGGCCGCGACGGCGTCGTCGTAGCTCATCACTTTGGTGTCGGCGGAGCCGTTGGCGCGGATCTGGTCGTTCACCAGGGCTTCGATGGTGTGCAGCTGTTCCGGCGTGAGTGCCTCGTAGTGGGAGAAGTCGAAGCGCAGCTTGTCGGGGGCCACGAGGGAGCCCTTCTGGGTGACGTGGCTGCCGAGCGTCTGGCGGAGCGCCGCGTGCAGCAGGTGCGTGGCCGAGTGGTTCAGTACGGTGGCGGCCCGGGCGGCCGGGTCCACGCTCGCCGTGATCTGGTCGCCCACCGACAGGTCGCCGGACGCGACCCGGCCGACGTGCACGTGGGCGTCCCCGGATTTCTTCGTGTCGTCGACGGTGAAGCGGGAGGCGCCGGCGGTCAGTTCGCCGCGGTCGCCCACCTGGCCGCCGCTCTCGGCGTAGAAGGGCGTGGCGTCGAGCACCACGGCGCCCGCGTCGCCGACGGCGAGCTGCTGGACGCGCTGGCCGTCCTTCAGCAGCGCGACGACGGTGCCCTTGCTCTCGAGTGCTTCGTAGCCGGTGAAGTTGCTCTTTTCGGTGATCTGCTCACCCAGTGCCCCGGTTGCCCCATAGGCCACGTTGAATTTGCCGGCCGCGCGGGCGCGCTCGCGCTGGGCCTCCATGGCGACGTCGAAGCCCTCGCGGTCGATGGCGATGCCTTCGGCCCGCGCCACGTCGGCGGTGAGATCCACCGGGAACCCGTAGGTGTCGTAGAGCTTGAACACGACGGCACCCGGCAGCTTCTGGCTGTTGCCGGCGTTGGCCAGCGCCTCGCGGAGCAGCCGCATGCCCTGGGACAGGGTCTCGGCGAAGCGCTCTTCCTCCGCGAGCAGCACCTTTTCCACGTGGGCCTGGGCGGCACGCAGTTCCGGATAGGCGTCGCCCATCTGGTTGACCAGCGGCGCGACGAGCGTGTGGAAGAAGCGCTGCTCCTTCTGCTGGCCATCCAGGCCCAGCTCGTTCCCGTGGCGGAGCGCGCGGCGGATGATCCGGCGCAGGACGTAGCCGCGGCCTTCGTTGCCGGGGAGCACGCCGTCCAGGATCAGGAAGGACGCGGCGCGGATGTGGTCGGCGATGACCTTCAGCGAGCTGGAGGTCAGGTCCTTGCAGCGGGTCGCGGTGGCGGCCGCGGCGATGAGGTTCCTGAACAGGTCGATGTCGTAGTTGCTGTGCACGCCCTGCATGACGGCGGCGACGCGCTCCAGGCCCATGCCCGTGTCGACGGAGGGCTTGGGCAGCGGCGTGAGCGTGCCGTCGGTGGACCGGTCGTACTGCATGAAGACCAGGTTCCAGATCTCGACGTAGCGGTCGCCGTCCTCGTCCGGCGAGCCGGGCGGGCCGCCGGGGATGTGGTCGCCGTGGTCGTAGAAGATTTCGGTGCAGGGGCCGCAGGGGCCCGTGTCCCCCATGGACCAGAAGTTGGAGCTTTCGCCGAGGCGCGTGAGGCGCTTGGGGTCGATGCCGATGTCGTCCAGCCAGATGCTGGCGGCCTGGTCGTCGTCCTTGAAGACGGTAACCCAGAGCTTCTCCTTCGGGATCTTCAGGTCGACGGTGATGAATTCCCAGGCAAAGCGGATCGCCTCGGCCTTGAAGTAGTCACCGAAGCTGAAGTTGCCCAGCATCTCGAAGAAGGTGTGGTGGCGGGCCGTGTAGCCCACGTTCTCCAGGTCGTTGTGCTTGCCGCCGGCCCGCACGCAGCGCTGCACGCTGACGGCCCGGGTGTAGCTGCGCGGATCGCGGCCGAGGAACACGTCCTTGAACTGCACCATGCCCGCGTTGGTGAACAGCAGCGTCGGGTCGTTGCCCGGCACCAGCGGGGAACTTGAGACAATGCGGTGCTGATGGCGGGCGAAGAAGTCCAGGAAGCGCTGGCGTAGTGTAGGGGTGTCCATCACGGGTTCGGGGTCCCGGTTTGTGGGCGCGGGAAGGCCGGTAAGGATAAACCAGTGGCAGCGCGTCACGGGAAGGGATGTCACTCCGTAGCCCGCGGGTCCCGGGCGGGAAATCCTGTCCGGCTACCGGGAGTACCCGGTGTTGCGCCGGACAGGACACCCGCCCGGAACCCGCTGCCGTGGTCCGACCCCTACTCGACCAGTACCCGCTGCCAGGGTCCGACGCATCACCTCAGCGAGAGCGGCAGCACGGGCGGGTCCCTTCCGGCGAAACACCGGGTACTCCCCGTAGCCGTAAGGGATCCCGCCCGGGATGCCGCGGGCGACGGAGTGCTACGGGTCGAGAATCTTGGTCCGGAACCCCCGGTACTGCAGAAACCGGGCCTGCCGCGCCCGCTCACCGAAGTCGGCCGGAATCCCCGGCCCGAAGCGCTTCACCCGGACCGCCTCCGCGGCGGCGTCCCAGTCCACGTCGGCGCGGTCCAGCGCCTCCCGGATCACCTGGCCGGCGATGCCCCGGCGCTCCAGCTCGGCGCGGATCCAGACGGGGCCGTGGCCCCGGCGGGCATGGCTGCCCACGAAACTTTCAATGAAACGTTCCTCGGAGAGCAGACCCTCGCGGACGAGCGCCTCGAGGGTCGCCGCGATCTCGTCGTCGGCGAATTCGCGGAGACGGAGCTTGTCGCGGAGCTCCTGCACGGAGTGCTCACGCAGGGCGAGGATGTCCAGCGCGATCTTCCGCGGTGAAGACCGGCGTGGCGTGGGCTCGCTCTCAGCCGTGAAGGACAGTTCGCTTTCGGAGCCATGCATCGAAGGCGTGCCGCCTGGAGCGGCAGGATCTTCCTTTGAGGAGCGTCTCAGCGACGATGGGGAAGATCCTGCCGCTCCAGGCGGCGCTCCATCAACTTCAGGCTTCGTCGAGCGCTTCCGCCTCTGCCACGGGCTTCTCGGCATCGGGCACCTTCACGATCAGGACGGCACGCAGTTTGGCCTCGATCTCGGCCGCCATGTCGCGGTGGGCGAGGAGGAAGTCCCGGGCGTTGTCGCGGCCCTGGCCGATGCGGTCGCCGTCGTAGCTGTACCAAGCGCCGGACTTCTGCACGATGTTGTGCTTGATGCCGAGGTCGATGATCTCGCCTTCGCGGGAGATGCCCTTCTCGTAGATGATTTCGAATTCGGCGATGCGGAACGGCGGTGCGACCTTGTTCTTGACGACCTTCACCTTGGTCTGGTTGCCGATGACCTCCTCGCCCTTCTTGATCGAGCCGATGCGGCGGATGTCGAGGCGGACGGAGGCGTAGAACTTGAGCGCGTTGCCGCCCGGGGTGGTCTCCGGGTTGCCGAACATGACGCCGATCTTCATGCGGATCTGGTTGATGAAGACGACGACGGTGTTCGAGCGCTTGATGTTCCCCGTGAGCTTGCGCAGGGCCTGGGACATCAGACGGGCCTGCAGGCCCATGTGGCTGTCGCCCATCTCGCCCTCGATTTCCGCCTTGGGCGTGAGGGCGGCGACGGAATCCACCACCACGATGTCGACGGCGCCGGAGCGCACGAGCAGATCCACGATCTCGAGGGCCTGCTCGCCCGTGTCCGGCTGGGACACGAGCAGGTCGTCCACCTTCACGCCGAGCTTGGCGGCGTAGCTGGGGTCGAGCGCGTGCTCTGCGTCGACGAAGGCGGCGGTGCCGCCGGCCTTCTGGCACTCGGCAATGGCCTGCAGCGTCAGCGTGGTCTTGCCGGAGGATTCAGGCCCGAAGATCTCGATGATCCGGCCCTTGGGGAGCCCGCCGACGCCGAGCGCCAGGTCCAGGTTCAGGGAGCCGGTGGAGATGACCTCGATGTCCTTGGTGGGCCCGGAGTCGCCAAGCCGCATGACGGAGCCCTTGCCGAATTGCCGCTCGATCTGGGTGAGCGCGGCCGCCAGTGCCTTCTTGCGATTGTCGTCCATGAAGTCGTGAACCTCTGTCTGCGGAGCCCGGCCAACGCTCTGAGTGACGCCGGAAAGCAAAGTGTATATGGGATTATTCCACAGATAGTTGGCCGGCATCGGCTGGAAAAAGTGGGGATTGCGGCGGGAAATACTGGCCAGAATTGGCGGCCAGCGTCTGGCGCCGGCGGGCTACCGGGGCACCCGGGCCAGCGTGCCATCCAGTGCCGCCGCGACAGCCTGGCTGCGGATGGCGGCGCGATCGCCGGGAAACTCCCGCCGCTCCGCGCCCATCAGGTCGCCGGGGCCCGCCCAGGCGAGCCAGACGGTGCCGACGGGTTTGTCCGCGCTGCCGCCCGCGGGGCCGGCGATGCCGGTGATGGCCACCGCGATGTCGGCGCCGCTCAGGCGGCGGGCGCCGCTGGCCATCTGCTCGGCCACCTGCTGGCTGACGGCGCCGTACTCGTCCAGCGTCGCTTCGCGCACTCCCAGTAACTGGTGCTTCGCGTTGTTCCCGTAGGTTACCCAGCCAAATTCGAACCACGCTGAACTGCCGGGCCGGTCGGTCAGGGATTTTGCGAGTCCACCGCCAGTGCAGGACTCGGCGGTGCTGAGTTTCAGGCCTTTGGCGACGAGAAGCTCGGCCAGTTCCGCAACACGCGTGGCTAACGCCCTGTCGTCGCTCATGCCAGCACCTCCCGGTACAGGTTGATGTAGTCGTCTGTCATGCGGTCCGGGCTGAAGTCGGCCCGGATGCGTGCGGTCGCCGCGACCCCGAACTGGTGGCGGAGTTCGGCGTCGTTCAGCAGGGTGACGACCGCGTCCGCCAGGGCCTCTCCCAGCATGGGCGGGTCGCCCGGCGGTACGAGCAGGCCGGTGACGGCGTCGCTGACGGCCTCGGGCACGCCGCCCGCGGCCAGGGCGACGACCGGCACGCCGGCCGCCTGGGCCTCGAGCAGGCTGACGCCCAGGCCCTCCCGGACGGCGGGGTGGACGAGGAGGTCCACGCGGCCGAGGAACTGGCGGAGGTCGGGGCGGAAGCCGGCGAAGGTTACCGAGCCCTCGGTGGCGGCGTGCTCGTCGGCCCGGGCGCGAAGTTCCGCGTCCAGGGGACCGGCGCCGAAGACGAGCAGGCGGGCGTTGGGGCAACGCTGGCGGACCAGGGGCCAGGCTTCGAGGAGCAGCGCGTGGCCCTTGCGTGGGATCAGCTGGGCGACGACGGCAACCAGCTGGTCGGACGGCTCCAGGCTGAATTCGGCGAGCAGCTGGTCCCGGGTCCAGGTGGGCTGACAGGCGGCCGCGTCGATGCTGCTGCGGATGGTGCGGAGCTTCGCGGCGGGGACACCCTGGCCGGCGAGCTGGTTGTGGATCGCATCGGAGATGGCGACGACCCGGTCGTAGGCCAGGTACTTGAGTGTGCCGATCAACGGTGTGTCCGGGTTGTCGACGCGGCGGGTGAGGATGGCGGGGACGCGGGCCCGGGTCGCGGCGAGGCCGCCGAAGAAGTCGGCGCCGCGACGGCTGTGGGCATGAAGCAGGTCGGGCTTCAGCTGCTGGACTGTGCGGGTCAGGAACGTCACGGCGGAGATGTCCAGGTCGCCACCGAGCTCGTGGGTGATGACGTTGTGGCCGGCGTCTTCGGCGGCAGCGGCAATCGCGCTGCCCGTGGCGCAGGCCAGCGTCGCGTCGATGCCGCGCTTCTTGAGGCCATCGAGCAGCAGCAGCACCTGGCGGGGTCCGCCGTACAGATGCCGTCCAGCCTCGAGATGCAGCGTCTTCAAGAAGGTACCGGACCTTAGTTATTGGGTTTCTGTAGTTATTGGGCTGTTTCGCAGCTCGGCGCCGGCCAAACGGGTCCTTACTCTCAACGAACCCGCCGGGAGAGGCAAGGATGGCCCGTCAACCGCGCCTGCACGTCCCTGGCGGCTTCTATCACGTGATCCTGCGGGGCAATCATCGGGAACCGCTGTTCGGGGCGGACCGGGACCGGGCTTACCTGAATGCGCTGGTAACAGACGTGGTCGCGCGCTTCGGCCTGCGCGTCCTCGCCTACTGCTGGATGACGAATCACCTGCACCTGGCCGTCCGGGTCAGCAACACTCCCCTGGCCCAGCCGATGCAGCGGCTCGCGATGCGTTACTCGCGGCACATTCACAGGGAAGCCGGCCAGGTCGGGCACCTTTTCGAGCGGCGTTTTCGCGCGATTTTGGTGGACGCGGACAGCTACCTCACGTCGCTGGTCCGCTACATTCACCTAAACCCGGTCGTCGCCGGGATAGTGACCGAGCCCATGGCGTACCCGTGGTCGAGCCATCGGGACTATCTTGGGCAGGCCACGGTGCCCTGGGTGGACACGGACTTCGTGCTGGGGATGTTCGGCGAGACGGTGGGCGTGGCCCGGAGCCGATACGCGCGATTCATGCGGTCGGATGCGGCCGAGGACATGGCGCTGTTCGCGAATCAGGAGTCCCGGGACACCCGGATTCTGGGGCCGAAACTGCCGGTGGCGGCGCCGTGTTCCCCGACGGCCGCGGCGACCGTGGAACGGGAAACCCTCGAGCAGATCGTCGACCGGCACTGCCTTCGCCACGGCATTACGGTTACCGAGCTCCGGTCGCCCGCCCGCCAGAGGCGGCTTAGCAGTGTCCGGACCTCCATCGCGATGGAAGCCCGTGCGTCGGGCGCCGTCACGCTGGAAAAGGTCGCGCGATTCCTTGGGCGGACTACCTCGGCGCTGGCACAATCCATGGCCCTGGCGCGGCAACGCTCAGGGCGGGTGCAGCAAATAACTAAAGAAACAAATAACTAAGGTCCGGTACCTCTTTGTTGGAACACGATCACACGCCTGTCATGCAGCAGTACCTCCGCATCAAGGCGGAGAACCCCGGGTTGCTGCTGTTCTACCGGATGGGCGATTTCTACGAACTGTTTTACGACGACGCGCGAAAGGCGGCGAAGCTCCTCGACATCACGCTGACGGCCCGAGGCAAGTCCGCCGGCCAGAGCATCCCCATGGCCGGCGTCCCCTACCACGCGGCCGAGGGCTACCTGGCCCGCCTGGTGCGGGCCGGCGTGTCGGTGGCCCTCTGCGAGCAGATCGGCGACCCGGCCACTGCCAAGGGCCCCGTCGAGCGCAAGGTGGTCCGGGTCATCACGCCGGGCACTCTCACCGACGACGCGCTGCTCGAC
>JBDSWH010000230.1:0-6357 GCA_039926785.1 Gammaproteobacteria bacterium | reverse complement strand
CATCGCAGATCAAGTCGCTGACAATCCTGATCAAGGCGGACGTCCAGGGCAGTGCTGAAGCCCTGAAGGACGCGATGGCCAAGCTTGCTCACGAAGAGGTGAACGTGAAGGTGATCGGCACCAGTGTCGGTGCGGTCACGGCCTCGGACGTCACTCTCGCCGCCGCCTCGAAAGCAATCATCATTGCGTTCAACGTCCGGGCCGATGGCCCCGGCCGGGATGCGATCAAGGAAACGGGCGTGGATGTCCGCTATTACAGCGTGATCTACGAAGCCCTTGACGACGTCAAGCGCGCCGTCACCGGCATGCTGTCGCCGATTGTTCGTGACCAGATCGTGGGGCTTGCCGAGGTGCGCGACGTATTCCGTTCCCCGAAGTTTGGCAACATCGCGGGCTGCCTGGTGATAGACGGCTTTGTGAAGCGCAATAACCCGATCCGGGTCCTGCGCAACAACACCGTGATCTACGAGGGTGAACTAGAGTCTCTGCGGCGCTTCAAGGATGACGTCGGCGAAGTGCGGGCGGGCACGGAATGCGGTATCGGCGTTCGCAATTACGACGACGTGAAGCCCGGCGACCAGATCGAGTGCTATGAACGGGTCACCATTGACCGGACCGCCTAGCGGCGGCTACCACCGGCCGGCAGACGCGCATGGCGCGTGAATTTGCACGCAGCCGGCGGGTGGAGGAGCAGATTCAGAGGCTGCTCGCCGAGGTCATGCGTGGCCAGCTTCGCGATCCGCGTGTGGCCGGGGTGGTCATCACCGAGGTGCGGGCTTCGCGCGACCTGGGGGTCGCCTGGATTCACTATTCCCTGCTGGATACCGGATCCCGGCCCACGCCGGAGATTCTCGCGGGCGTGCAGGCCGGCCTCGACAGTTCGGCGGGCTTTCTCCGGAGCCAGCTGGCCCGTCAACTGTCGACCCGCACGGTCCCGGAACTGCGGTTTCGGTTCGACGAGGCGGCCCAGCGCGGCCGGGACCTCGAAGAACTTATCGATTCTGCAGTGGCCCGCGACGTGGCCGGCAGTGGCCCCCCGGACACCGACGGGGGCTCGTGAGCGATCCCGCCATCCGCCGTAGGCGGCGCCTCCTGGATGGGTTGCTCCTCCTGGACAAACCCTCAGGGCTAACCTCCAACGCGGCTCTTCAGCGGGTCAAGTGGCTGTTCCAGGCCCGCAAGGCGGGCCACACCGGGAGCCTCGATCCCCTGGCCAGCGGCATGCTCCCGATCTGCTTTGGCGAAGCCACCAAGTTCGCGGGCTACCTGCTGGATGCGGACAAGGTCTATCGGGTCCAGGCGCGTTTTGGCGTCCAGACGGACACGGGGGACGCCGAAGGCCAGCCGGTCGGGACCCACGACCGGAGCCCGGCGACCGTCCCGGAAGTCGAGGGCGCGCTCGCTGCGCTGCGCGGACCCATCCAGCAGGTACCGCCCATGTATTCGGCGCTGAAGCAGCAGGGGCAACGGCTCTACACGCTGGCGCGGGCGGGGCGGGAGGTGCACCGGGATCCTCGGCCGGTAGTCATCCACGAGTTCGTCCTGGAGGCCTACGACCCGGTAACGCCGGTTTTCCGGGTCCGCTGCAGCAAGGGAACCTACATCCGCACCCTGATCGAGGACCTGGCCCGGGCGTTGGGAACTCTGGCGCACGTGACGGTCCTGCGCCGCCTCGCCGTAGAGCCCTTTGGGGGCCAGCCGATGGTCGCCTTGGGCGATCTGGAGGCCTTGGCTGGCAGGCCCGGGGAGGAGGACCCGCAGGCCCTGGATGCCCTGCTGTGCCCACTGGAGGTCGCCTTGCCCGACTGGCCGGCAATGCGGCTGGACGGTCCCTCCGCACTTCGCGTGAGCCAGGGCGGGCTAGTGCAGCCTCCTGACGGCTTCGCGCCGGGCCCCGTGCGGCTGTACGGTCCGAGTGACATCTTCCTGGGCGTGGGCGAACTCCGGTCCGACGGGTGGGTGGCCCCGCGGCGTCTCATTGCGCGGGACCCCGGGGAGATTCCGGGCATTAGCGTCGCCGGACTGTAACTGTGGCCGACACATGGTTAGAATAGCGCCCGATTTCAGGGATAAGTTCAAGACATTGCCCACAGGAGATGGCTTCAATGCCACATACGGCTGAAGAAAAGAGCAAGATCGTCGGCGAGCACAGCCGCGGTCCTGCCGATACCGGTTCACCGGAAGTGCAGGTCGCGTTGTTGTCGGCCCGCATTAACGAACTGACTGATCATTTTGCCCTCCACAAGAAGGACCATCACTCCCGCCAGGGACTGCTGCGTCTCGTGAACCAGCGGCGAAAGCTCCTGGACTACCTGCGGGGCAAAGATGGCAAACGTTACCAGGGCTTAATCGAAAAGCTCGGTCTGCGCCGCTAGGGGCTTCGGTCCCAGGACCCGATTTAGGCCAGGATTTCGTCCCGGATTCCGTCCAGGATTCCGTTCAGGATTCTGGGCGTCCGATTTTCAGGGCGGGGCAGATGCCGTTCGCGGTGTCTGACCCCCTGTCTGTTGCCTCAAATAGATGATTAGGAAACGAACGTGGCGTTAACCAAGAAGACTTTTCCATACGGTCAGCATCAGGTCACCATTGAAACCGGCGAAATCGCCCGACAGGCCGGTGGCGCCGTCCTCGTCAGCATGGCTGACACCGTGGTCCTGGTCGCCGCAGTCGCCAAGACCGAAGCCAGTGACGAGAGGGACTTCTTTCCCCTCACCGTCAACTACCAGGAGAAGACGTACGCCGCAGGGCGCATTCCCGGGGGCTTCTTCAAGCGCGAAGGCCGGCCTACGGAAAAGGAAACGCTGATCTCCCGCCTGATCGACAGGCCCATTCGCCCCCTTTTTCCCAAGGGCTTCGTCAACGAAGTCCAGATCATCGCCACCGTAATCTCGCTGAATCCGGAAGTTGATTCCGATATTCCAGCCCTGCTCGGTGCCTCGGCCGCCCTGTCCCTGACGGGCGCCCCATTTGCCGGTCCGATTGGTGGCGCGCGTGTTGGCTATATCGACGGCCAGTTCGTACTGAATCCCTCAACGACCCAGCTCAAACAGTCACAACTTGATCTCGTCGTCGCAGGCACGGCGAGCGCGGTGTTGATGGTGGAGTCGGCAGCCCAGCAGTTGCCGGAGAAAGTTATGCTTGATGCCGTCATCTACGGCCACGAGCAGATGCAGATTGCGATCGAGAACATCCGGGCACTGGCTGCCGAAGCCGGACGCCCCTCGTGGAACTGGTCGGCGCCGGCGGCCGATCCCGCCGTCGCTGAAGCGGTGGCCAAGGCCGTGGGTGACAAGTTTGCCCAGGCCTATCGAATTCAGGACAAGCAGGCCCGGTACGCCAATATTGCCGAGCTCAAGCAGGATGTGCTGGCTGCCGTCGTTAAGGGAGCCGACACTCCGATGAACAAGGAGGCCGTTGGCAATGCACTCGCCCGGCTTGAGAAGAAGATCGTCCGCGGGCAGGTGCTCAGCGGAGAGCCGCGCATCGACGGCCGTGATACGCGAACCGTACGCCCGATCGCGATCCGCACCGGTGTGCTACCCCGCACCCACGGCTCCTCCTTGTTCACCCGTGGAGAAACCCAGGCCCTGGTGGTGACTACCCTCGGGACCGGCAGGGACGCCCAGATCATCGATGCACTGACGGGCGAATACCGCGACCGCTTCATGTTTCACTACAACTTCCCTCCCTACTGCGTGAATGAAACGGCCTTCAATCTGGGGCCAAAGCGCCGCGAGATCGGTCACGGCCGCCTGGCCCGCCGCGGTGTCGAGGCAGTGCTGCCCGACATGGAGAAGTTCCCGTACGTGCTCCGGGTGGTTTCCGAAATCACGGAATCCAATGGGTCAAGTTCCATGGCCAGTGTCTGCGGCGCAAGCCTGGCACTGATGGACGCGGGCGTTCCCATCCTCGCCCCGGTAGCAGGAGTGGCCATGGGCCTGGTGAAGGATGGCGACCGCTATCAGGTCCTCACCGACATCCTCGGTGACGAGGACCACCTGGGCGACATGGACTTCAAGGTGGCCGGCAGCGCTACTGGCATTACCGCGCTGCAGATGGACATCAAGATCGATGGCATTACCCGCGAAATCATGGAGAACGCGCTGTCCCAGGCCAAGGAAGCTCGGCTGCATATTCTCGAGCAGATGAATCGCGTACTAGCCTCGCACCGGGAGAAGATGTCCGACTGGGCGCCAACAATTATTACGATAAAGATCGATCCCGAGAAGATCCGGGACGTCATTGGCAAGGGCGGTTCAGTGATCCGGGCGATCACCGAGGAGACCGGCGCCAGTATCGATATCGACAACGATGGAACCGTGAAGATCGCGTCGGTCAATGCGACGGCTGGCCGGGAAGCTCAGGCTCGCATCGAGTTGATCACGGCTGACGTTGAAGTAGGCCGGATCTACGAGGGGCGCGTGGCACGCCTGATGGATTTTGGTGCCTTCGTGACGATCCTGCCCGGAAGGGACGGCTTGGTGCATATCTCCCAGATCGCCGACGAGCGGGTCGAGCGGGTGGGCGACAAGTTGAAGGAGGGAGATATCGTCCGGGTGAAGGTTCTTGAAGTCGATCGCCAGGGGAGGGTTCGGCTGAGTATGCGGGGCATGGAAACCGCCTGATTCCCCGGCCACATCTTCGCCGGCTGGCAAGCGAGTCAAAGAGCGTGTCCCCGCGAGGGGACACGCTCTTTTTGCGTCAGCCGACGGCCGATACGGCAGGTGCCCCGTTCTGGGCTCCGGATACGCCGTTAGGGCGCACCGGGGTAGCCAGGACACCCTTCAGAGCACGATCCAGGCGGCTGGCAAGCTCCGGATCGCGATCGACGGCACCCAACCGGATCATCCCGGCGAGAAACTCCGCCGACAGCAGCGGATTACCGCCTCGCTGCCCGTCGGCGATGATCTGGAGAAGCACGGGTGTCGTAATGTCCGCGCCCGTGGCCTGCTCGACGACCTTTACATTGGAGCCCTTGGTGATCAGTTCGCGCAGGTCATCCAGATTCACGTAGCGGCTCTGGGCCGTGTCGTACAGGCGGCGATTGACGTACTTCCGAATTAGTCTCTGCTCGCTCATGGCGGGTCCTTCCTTAGTTCCAAGGCTTGTGACCGGACGACAGGGCCGTCCGGCTTACCGTTGCCCCAATTCCCCTGTATAGACCTCTTCGTTGGGGATTTGGTTCGCGATGCAGCTTGGTCATTAAGAAATGGCAATGCGGGGTACAAAGCCATGTAAAACATGACTTTAGCCAGTCTATGTAAATTGAAGTGTACTGCCCAGCAGGGAGTTGCGGGCCGGCCCGGGGATTATCGGTACCGATCGTCCCGCTCGCCGTACTGCTTCTCGGCCATTTCCCGGCGCTCCTGGGCCTCCAGGGAGAGGGTGGCGACGGGTCGGGCTTCAAGGCGCTTCAGGCCGATCTCTTCCCCCGTCTCCTCACAGTAGCCGTAAGAGCGGTCCTCGATCCGCTCCAGCGCAGAGTCGATCTTCTTCAGCAGTTTCCTCTCGCGATCGCGGGTGCGTAACTCCAGGCCGAATTCGGACTCCTGGGTTGCCCGGTCATTGGGATCAGGGAAATTGCTGGCCTCGTCCTGCATGTGGTGAACCGTCCGATCCACCTCTTCCATGAGTTCCCGCTTCCAGGCCTGCAGGATCATGCGGAAATGCTCGAGTTGGGCGGTGTTCATATACGACTCGCCCATCTGCACCTGATAGGGGCGTATGCCGTGAATCAGCGCATTGGGATCGTAGATCTCCAAGGGCCGGCGGCTGGGCCGCCGTGAGTGGGCTAACGGCTTGCGGCCGCCGGTCTTTACCAGGCCAGGGGGCGTCCGGACGATCATCTCCCTGATTGCCGGGGCCTTCGGGACGGTGGCTTTGGCTGCCGGGCGCGGGCTGGCGGCTGGAACCTTGGCAGAGCTTGCCGGCTTGGCACCCTTTGTGACGGCGGGCGCCTTGATCTTTGGTGGAGCTTTGGCTTTTGCCGGGGCCTTGCCGGGGGCCGGCTTGCCCTTGGCTACCGCCTTTTTGGGCGGTACCGGTTTGCGGGCAGCTTTGCGTGTCTCCGTCCGGCTGGCTCGCGCCTTGGCGGAAGTGGCCACCTTGGCCTTCCCCGAGGAGCTGCTCTTGCGGACTGGTCGCTTGGCTGACGGCATTTTCTGGACCCTGCTCAAAAATTGAGCGCGGAATTATACATATGGAGTTTCCCGCGGGAAGACCGTAGACGAAGCCTCACGATCCGGGGCCCGGGGGCAGGTCGATGGCCACCTGGGGCACCCAGTCCGGGTGCCCGTGTTCCGCGACCACCGTCGTATAGATGCCGCCGCGGACATTGAATTCGGCCGTCAGGCGCAT
>JBDSWH010000229.1:0-5494 GCA_039926785.1 Gammaproteobacteria bacterium | reverse complement strand
GAGGGGTTTCACGTCGCCATGGTGGCACGCAACTTCGCAAAGCTGGCGGAGCACCAAAGGTCTCTTCAGCAAGATGGTATTACCGGCAGTTGCCACATTGCTGACGCCGCGGACCCTGACGCGCTCGCCGGAGCCATCGATGCGGTCCAGTCCGAGCACGGTGGTGCGACCGTGGCGGTCTACAACGTCGCCAACATCAAATGGAAAAGCCTTTTGGAGGAGACCGCCGCATCACTGGTGGATGACTTCCGGGTGAATGTGGCCGGAGCGCTGACGATGATCCGTGCGGTCCTGCCAGCCATGCGGCAGGTGAATAGCGGCACCATCCTGCTGACGAGTTCGATGTTTGCCACGAAGCCAATCGCCGGTTTTGGGTCCCTTTCCATTGGCAAGGCCGGTATTCGCAGTCTTGCCTACTCGTTGGCCGGCGCACTCAAGGATACGGGCATCCACGTGGCAACTCTCACGATCCAGGGCCAGGTCAAACCGGATGATGCCCACCGCAGCCCCGAGGTCATTGCCGACGCGTGTTGGCGCCTGAACGGCGAGAGGCCTGGGGAATTTTCCGTGGAGATCGATATTTGAGGTGCTGCAGTTCTGCATGGGGAGTCGACGATTTGAGGCGCGTCTCTCGTGCCGACAGAATCAGTCGATACGCATTTCCCCAATTTCTCCGTTACTTAAGGTCCATCAGTGGCTCTGTTCAAGCGTAAGTCGGTGGCCGAAGTACCCAAAGTCCGTGTCTTGATAGTCTGCATGGGCAACATCTGCCGCTCGCCCATGGCCGAGGGCGTGTTGCGCCAGCGGGTGACGGAGCGCGAGCTGTCGGTGCCCGTGGAGATCGATTCGGCGGGCACCCACGGTTATCACCAAGACGCGCCGCCCGATCCCCGTGCCCGGGCGGCGACGCTGAGGCGGGGTGTCGACATCTCCGGCTTGCGCGCGCGGCGCGTCATCCCGCAGGACTTCGAGCGCTTCGACCTGATCGTTGCTATGGATGACGACAACGTCTCGGCGCTGCTGGAGATGGCTGCCGAAGAGTACCGACCGAAGGTGAGGCTGTTGCTGGAATTTGCCGCTGACGGGGGAGGCCGCAGCGTTCCCGATCCTTACTACGGCGGGGTGCTGGGTTTTGAGCGCGTACTCGATCTGGTCGAGGAGGCCATGGCTGGCCTCCTCGACGAACTCGAAACGCTCGCGGCCCGGCGGCGGGCAGAGCTCGATGGCGACGACGTCGCCACCGCCCCCGACGAGAACTAGGCGGCCCCGGCTTCAGTCAGTCAGTCAGCCGGTCAGTCCTGGCCGGACTCCCGATTGCCGCCACCCTCGCTGCCGCCAGTTCCGGTCCAGACCGTCTGGGTCGCGGTGGGACGGGGAGGCGGCGGTGGTGATGGCGGCGACGCTGGCACCGAGTTGCTGCTCTCCCACGGCAGTTTCCGATCCGTGCCGCGCTCGATGTACGGCCCGGCCGTAGCCGCCTCGCGCACGGGCGATTCCGTTTGCGGCTCGCTGCGCGGTGGATCCCGGGGAACCTGTACCACCGGCGGAACCGGTATCGGTGCCGGGCTAAAGGAGGGCGGGGGTGCTGGCGTAAACGAAGGCGTCGGTGCTGGCGTAAACGAAGGCGTCGGTGCCGGCGTAAACGTAGGCGTGGGTGCCGCGGTAAACGAAGGCGTGGGGGCCGGCGACGCCTGGACCACGGCGGGACGAAGCGGCGTCAGCATCGGCATGGTGTCTTCGTGATCCGTCGCCGTGAATTCAGGCGCCGGACTGTCGACGCGCAGGCCCTCGTCCTGGACGGGGCGGTCGCCTTGTACATCGCGGGGCCCCTCCCGATCGGCGCCACCACGGCGACGGCGATTGCGGCGCGGACGATCGCCGATGCGGGGCGCCTGGCCGTTGTTCTGGCCAGCGTTCTGGCCAGCGTTTTGGCCATCACCCTGCGGCTGCCCGGCCTCGACGCCCGAGCCAGCAGCCCGGTTGCCATCCCGGTTGGAATCCCGAATGGCGTCACGATTGGAATCCCGGTTGGAATCCCGATTGGCGTCACGCCGCGAATCACCGGCCGCATCGGCCGATGTGCGGGCTTCGCCGTTGCCGCGGGGTTCATTGGTCCTGCCAGAGCCACCGGCGCTGTCGGGCCGGGGCTGACGCGGCTGGTTTGGATCGAATTCGCGACGGGGCGGACGATTGCCGCGTCGCTGGCCCGAACGGTCAGCACCCGGACCGCGGTGCCGGCCCTGCTGCCGTCCATCGCCTCGTCCGTCGCTCCGTCCGTCGCCTCGTGGCTCACCACGGCCTTCGCCGCGATTGCGGTTGCCCTGATCGGGGCGGCGCGGGGACTCCGGACTGCGAACTGGCGCCTCGGGCTCGCCTGAGCCGAACAGGAACACCTTGAGTCGTGTGAAGAGCCCGGTTGTCGGACGCGCAGCGACCACGGGTGCCGGGGCTGCAGGAGCAGGCGGTGGCGTGGGCGCAGGGGTCGATGGCAGCACGCTGGCGACGGCCGGTGCCTGGATCTTCGGCTTCTGCGGCCCGAGGTCCTCGGCGTCCTGGGCCTTTTCCTCAGTCGGTTCCACGAGCTGGTAGCTGGCGCCGGCGTTTTCGGGCAGGGTCAACTGGTCATCACGGACGCGGCGCAGGGTGTAGTTCGGCGTCTGCAGGTCGGGGTTGGCAATCAGGACGATTTCCAGGCTATCCCGGGCCTCGATGGTGCGGATCCACTCGCGCTTTTCGTTCAGCAGGTAGTTCGCGACGTCGACTGGCAACTGGGCGATGACCTTCGACGTGCGGTCCTTGCGGGTTTCCTCACCGATGAGGCGAAGCACGGCCAGGGCGAGGGATTCGACACTGCGGACGTGCCCCATGCCACTGCACCGGGGGCAGGTCTGGTGGGCAGACTCGCCGAGCGAGGGACGGAGCCGCTGCCGGGACATTTCCAGCAGGCCAAACCGGGAGATCTTGCCGATCTGGACGCGGGCCCGGTCCATGCGCACGGCATCGCGCAACCGGTTCTCGACCTCGCGCTGGTTCCGCTGGGGTCCCATGTCGATGAAGTCAATGACAATCAACCCGCCGAGATCCCTGAGGCGCAACTGCCGGGCGATTTCCTCCGCGGCCTCCAGGTTGGTGGCGTAGGCCGTCGCCTCGATGTCGCCGCCCTTGGTGGCGCGCGCCGAATTGATGTCAATCGACACCAGCGCCTCGGTGTGATCGATGACGATGCTGCCGCCTGACGGCAGTTCCACCGTGTGGGAGAACGCCGATTCGATCTGGCTTTCGATCTGGTAGCGAGTGAAGAGGGGGACCGGGTCGTCGTACTGCTTGAGCTTGCGCAGGTTCTGCGGCATGGCCCGTTCGACGAACTGGCGCGCTTCCTCATAGGCCTTGTCGTCGTCGATCAGGATCTCGCCGACGTCATTGGCGAGATGGTCCCGCAGTGCCCGGATGATGGCATTGCTGTCCTGGAAGATCAGGAAGGGGGCGGGGCGGCCGACGACGGCCTTCTTGATGGCTTCCCAGATCCCGAGCAGGTAGTCCATATCCCACTTGAGTTCCTCGGGGGAGCGGCCGACGCCCGCGGTGCGAACGATCACGCCCATCCCCTCGGGCACCTCGATGGCGTTCAGCGCCTCGCGCATCTCGTCCCGGTCGCTGTCGCTGATTCGCCGGGAAACGCCGCCGGCGCCGGGGTTGTTCGGCATCAGGACGATAAACCGGCCGGCGAGGCTGATGAAGGTGGTCAGGGCGGCACCCTTGTTGCCGCGTTCTTCCTTCTCGACCTGGACCACGATGTCCTGGCCCTCGCGAAGAACCTCGCGAATGTTGATGCGGCCATCGGCAGGCTGGTTGACGTAGTACTCGGGCGAGACTTCCTTCATCGGCAGGAAGCCGTGACGGTCAGCGCCGTATTCGATGAAGGCCGCGTCGAGACTGGGCTCGATCCGCGTTATGCGCCCCTTGTAGATGTTGGCTTTTTTCTGTTCCCGGGACTGACTCTCGATATCTAGATCAAACAGCCGCTGGCCATCGACCATGGCTACCCGCAACTCTTCTTCCTGAGTTGCATTGACGAGCATTCTCTTCATAAGACCCTGCATGCGAAAAACGTATGCCTATAGCCATTCCCGTGCCTGGCGCTGTGGCCGGCAATGGGTAGCTATCACAAGGGCTTCCAGGGTGCGGCCGGTCAGGGCGTCGGGCAGGGAATCGCGCGGACGACTGTCCGACCGTGACCTGCCCGGATTCGAGTCTGCGGTGTGTTATTGGTGCCTTGCGGCTCGCCACGCGTCAGATCCTCGGAATTTGTGCCTGACCGACTCTGCTCCGGCTGCCCCCACCTTTAAGGACAGCCACACCAGCAGGAGGCCCGCTCTTGCCCGCCACTGGCGGGCCTTGCCGTACGTCCCGCCACGGGCGGGCCGTTGGAAAACTGCGTTGGTCTTGCGGGCCTGGGCTTGACAGCCGACGCCGCTTGGCCTAGCAGTCCGTTACTATAACAGCGGCAGTCTATGCCAGCAACGCACACAAAGGCTTAAGCCCTTGCAGTCACAGGGAATCCGGTGAACGCCGCCGTACCGCGGGCAGTCCGCGTCACCGCCGGAGTCGACGAAGCCGGTCGTCGGCTCGACAATTTCCTGATGTCGCACCTGAAGGGTGTGCCCCGGTCCCATGTCTACCGTCTCATCCGCAGTGGTGAGGTCCGGGTCAACAGCCGTCGCGTCCAGGCCAGTTACCGCCTGATCTCGGGCGACGAGGTGCGTGTGCCGCCCGTGCGCCAGCCCGAGCCCGGCATGGCGGCGCCCGTCGGCCGGGTGCGCGCCGACTGGATCGAGGCGCGCGTCCTGCACGAGGACGACGATCTGTTGGTAGTGCACAAGCCGTCGGGGTTGGCCGTGCACGGTGGCAGTGGCGTGAGCCTCGGGGCCATCGAGCTGCTGCGTGCCACCCGCGGCCCGCACGCCAATCTCGAACTGGTGCACCGCCTCGATCGGGACACGAGTGGCTGCCTCCTGATTGCCAAGCGCCCCGCAGCCCTTCGGGCGCTGCACGCGCAGTTTCGGGAAGGCACCGTCGACAAACGTTATCTCGCGTTGCTGATTGGCCGCTGGCCCGGCCGGGCGCGGACGGTGGATGCGCCCCTGGTGACCGACGAGCGTCGTGGCGGCGAGCGCCACGTGCGGGTCGATGCGGCGGGCAAGGAAGCGGTCACGCATTTCGTGCCGCTGGAACGTTTTCCCGACGCGGTGCTCGCCGAGGTTCACCTGACGACCGGACGCACGCACCAGATCCGGGTGCATGCGGCGTCGATCGGTCATCCCGTGGCCGGTGACGAACGCTATGGGGTACCCGATGATCCCATCGTGGGCCGGCACGGCCTTACGCGGTTGTTCCTGCACGCCAGGTCGCTCGGATTCCAGAGTCCGCGCACCGGCGAACCGATCAGCATCGAGGCCGCGCCGGGGGAAGACCTCAACGCACCCCTGGAGCGGCT
>JBDSWH010000228.1:0-2717 GCA_039926785.1 Gammaproteobacteria bacterium | reverse complement strand
CCTGATTTTTCAGGGTTTCCTGTACCTGGCCGGCAAAAGCCGCTTGGCGGTCCGTAATATTGAGGATGGCGACCTGTACGGGCGCCAGCCAGGTCGGCAGCCGGCCGGCGTGGTGCTCCAGCAGGATGCCGCAAAAGCGCTCCAGGGAGCCGAACATGGCCCGGTGGAGCATCACCGGCACCCGGCGCTGACTGTCGTCCCCCACGAAGGAGGCACCCAGCCGCTCCGGCAGGTTGAAGTCCACCTGGAGGGTCCCGCACTGCCAGTCCCTGCCGATGGCATCCCGAAGCACAAATTCCAGCTTGGGCCCGTAAAAGGCCCCTTCTCCCGGGTTGTGTTCGACGTCCAGCCGGCCGGCGCGCGCGGCTTCCCGGAGGGCCGCCTCGGCCTTGTCCCAGATGTCGTCGCTGCCGACCCGCTTGGCGGGCCGATCCGAGAACTTCACCCGGATCTCGTCGAAGCCAAAGTCGCGATAGATCCCGAGGATGAGGTCGGTGACCGCCACCGACTCTGCGGTGATCTGGTCCTCAGTGCAAAAGATGTGCGCATCGTCCTGAGTAAAGGCGCGGACGCGCATCAAACCATGCAGGGCACCTGACGGCTCGTAGCGGTGCACCTTGCCGAACTCGCACAGGCGCAGGGGCAGGTCACGGTAACTTTTCAGACCCTGATTGAACACCTGGACGTGTCCGGGACAGTTCATCGGCTTGATCGCAAACACCCGCTCATCGGGGGTCTGCGTCATGAACATGCTGTCGCCGAACTTCTCCATGTGACCCGACTGGACCCACAGCTCACGGTCCATGATCTCCGGGGTGTTCACCTCGTGATAGCCCGCGGCATGCTGCTTCTCGCGCATGTAGCCGATCAGCTGCTGGAACAGGGTCCAGCCCTTCGGATGCCAGAACACCGCGCCGGGCGCCTCTTCCTGGAAATGAAAAAGGTCCAGCTCACGGCCTAACTTGCGGTGGTCCCGCTTTTCCGCCTCTTCAAGGCGGGTGAGATAAGCCTTGAGAGATGCCTCATCGGCCCAGGCGGTCCCATAGATGCGCTGAAGCATCTCGTTGCGAGAGTCTCCTCGCCAGTAGGCGCCGGCCAGTTTCGTGAGTTTGAAGGCCTTTAGCTTTCCAGTGGAGGGCACGTGGGGCCCGCGACACAAATCCACCCAGCCGCCCTGCCCGTACAGGCTGATCTCCTGATCGCCCGGGATGGCGGCAATGATCTCGGCCTTGTACCGCTCCCCCAGGTCGCTGAAGAACTTCACGGCGGCATCGCGGGACATCACCCGACGTTCCACGGGTAGATCGGCCGCGACCAACTCCTTCATCCGCACCTCGATGGCCGTCAGGTCGTCCGGCGTGAAGGGCCGCTTGAAGGCAAAGTCGTAGTAAAAACCGTCCTCGATCACGGGGCCGATGGTCACCTGGGCATCGGGAAACAACGACTGGACAGCCTGGGCGAGCAGGTGGGCCGTTGAGTGTCGGAGTACCTCGAGTCCGGCGGCATCCTTTGCCGTGATGATCGCCAGCCGCGCATCCCGGTCGATGACGTAGCTGGTATCCACCAGCGTGTCGTCGACCCGGCCTGCAAGGGCAGCGCGCGCAAGGCCGGCGCCAATGGCCGCGGCCACCTCGGCGACGGAGACCTGGCGATCAAATACTCTCTGGCTGCCATCCGGCAGTGTGATTACGGGCATGGGTGTGTAACGTAAATGGTAGGCGCGAGTGGAGTCGAACCACCGACCCCTTCCATGTCAAGGAAGTGCTCTAACCACTGAGCTACGCGCCTGCTGGGGCCGGGCGGAACGATACCGAAAGGCAGGCGCCGAAGGCAAGGCACCATCACGGGCCGGAAGTGGCCGGGAGCCCCAATTCAACTCGGCGAAGGGCCTGAAGTTCGTCCCGGAGGCGGGCAGCCTCCTCGAATTCGAGATTCCGGGCATGGTCGAACATGTCCCGCTCCAGCCTGGAGATCCGTTTGGCCAGCTGCTCCGGGGTCAGCTGGCGATAGTCCTGGCGGGGCTCGGCAGCCCGCCGGCCGCGCCGGGACGCCGAATCCCGTGCCCCGTCCATGATGTCGCGAACCTCCTTGATGATGCTCCGTGGTTCGATGCCGAGCTGAACGATGAACTCCAGCTGCTTCCCCCGGCGCCGGTCGGTCTCGGCGATAGCCCTCTGCATGGACCCCGTCACCCGGTCGGCGTACATGATCGCCATCCCGTTCAGGTTGCGGGCCGCCCTGCCCACCGTCTGGATCAAGGAGCCCTCCGACCGCAGAAATCCTTCCCGATCCGCGTCCAGTATCGCAACCAGCGAGACCTCCGGCAGGTCCAGGCCCTCGCGCAGCAGGTTGATTCCGACCAGCACATCAAAGGTACCCAGCCGCAGATCCCGGATGATCTCGGTACGCTCTACGGTCTCGATGTCCGAATGGAGGTAGCGGACGCGGACGCCGTGCTCCCCGAGATATTCCGTAAGATCTTCCGCCATGCGCTTGGTCAGCGTGGTGATGAGCACCCTCTCCTTGCGCGCTACGCGGAGGTGGATTTCCGACAACACGTCATCCACCTGAGTGGCCGCAGGACGGATTTCTATAACGGGATCAACCAGTCCCGTCGGCCTTACGACCTGCTCCACGATCGCGTCCGAGTGGGTCCGCTCGTAGGGCCCAGGCGTGGCAGAAACGTAGATCGTCTGCGGCGACAGAGCCTCAAACTC
>JBDSWH010000227.1:0-4689 GCA_039926785.1 Gammaproteobacteria bacterium | reverse complement strand
CCCCGGACCAAGGGAGCGTAATAATTGGTTCAGCATGCCGGCCCGCTGCTGCGGGTTTGACTGGCCAAACAGCTGGCCGACCATCTGTCCAAACGGCGGTGTCTGGTCGGCGCGAAACATGTCGGCGACGCCCTGGCGGAATACATCGGGCGGCGCGTCGCGCGCAACTTCTTCAAAGTGGTCGGCCGCGCCGCCCGGACTTGCTGGGGACGCGTTGTTGGCGTACTGCTTGAGAATATCCATGAATGCCATGTCGATCTCCTAGGTGACCGGCGATTTGCGCCGAATGAAATGATAGACGGCGAGAAGAACAATCGCGCCCAGCAGCGAGCCGATAAAGCCGGCGGGTTCGCCCGCATGATATAGACCCAGCGCCTGGCCGCCGAATGTCGCGAGCAAAGAGCCCGCGATGCCGATGGCAGCGGTAATAAAGAAACCAGCAGGGTCCCGACCAGGTCTCAGCATTTTTGCCAGCAGCCCGATCACAAACCCGATAAGTATGGTCCAGATGATGCCCATGACGATTTCCCTTCGGCGGTTGAAGATAGCTGTCGAAGGTTGTACATCAATTACAAGCCCAAAGGCATCGGACGAAGGCGCAAGCGTAAGTAGGCGCCCGGGCGTCGGGCGAGCGCTCTGAGAGTATCGGAGCCGAGGAGCGAGACGCAGGCCTGCGCTGAACCGATGCGGGGCTCGCGGAGCGAGCGGGCGAATGCCAGACTCAGCAGAGTCGCTGCTGCGGTCATGCGGTGTCTGCGGTGAATTTTGCGATCCTGTCGCGTTTCAGCTTGCACTTTGGCAAGCTCCCGGGATGATGGGCGTTGGGGCCTTGGATAGGCACGGAGGAGACCAGTGAAAGCAACCTGGAATGGCGCGGTATTGGCCGAATCCGACGACACCGTAGTCGTTGACGGCAACCACTACTTTCCTGCCGACGCGATCAACAGGCAGTTCTTCACCCCCAGCGACCACAGCAGCCGTTGTCCCTGGAAGGGCACGGCGAGCTACTATTCGCTTGACGTCGCTGGCGAGCGGAATGAGAACGCCGTCTGGTATTACCCCGAGCCGTTGGCAGCTGCGGCCGAAATCCGCGGCCGCGTCGCATTCTGGAAGGGCGTGCAGGTCGGATAGGCGATGGCGATGGGCCCGTCGGGCCCTCCTCCCGCTAGTCGTCGCGAAGCTTCTCCCCTTCCCCCCGCTTCGGCCTGAACGTCGAATCCTCATTCAACCCGAGAGTCTGCTGACGGGCCGGGGAAGAGCCGGCGGGCGGCGCGCCCGCCGACATTCTGAGCTCGCGCCACTTGAGCTTCCAGTCAGCAATCCGGTGCGAAGGTGCCTCGTAACCGAACGCACGCCATCGTCCTGGTGCCACCGTGCCCTTCGCGGCGACATGCGTGGCGAAGGCGGTGCACCAGGCGTCGAAAGCCGGCAGCAGAGTTCCTTCACTTGCCAGATCCTCCGCCTGGTTATCCGAGTAGTGCCGGCCAACACCGGTTCGGGCCGCGCACCAGAGCGCATCGGGGACTTCGATACCGCCATAGCGACATGGCCAGACGAGCGGAGCGTAGGCGTCGCGCGCGTCTTCGAACGGCTCCCTCTCGGGATCGAACCATTCCTTGTGCCTGAGGATTTTCGGGCGGCCCGCCGCGTCCATCTCCAGCCCGCCATCGTCCGTGTACGTGAAGAATCCGGCGGTCCTCCCCTCGAGGTGATTGACCGAGAGCTGCTTCCACTGCGCGCTTTTCTCGAGTGCCATCGCGATCTCGGGATTCTTGTGCTCGATCAGGTTTTCATCGGGGTTCCCGCCATTCATGCAGACGAGCCGGTCGAACAGCAGCTTCAGACTGGAGGTCGGGCCATACCAGTTGGTGGGACCGATTATCGCCCAGGCGTCCGCGAGATCAAGCCTGGCGTAGAGGTCGAGATCCCACATCAGGTCGGGCTCGTCCTTGTTGTTTTTTTCGTAGCAGTTGCAGGGCCAGACGCACAGGGCCATGGCGGTCGATACACAGGCATTGCAACTCTGGATCCGCGCCCGGCCGAAGACGTTGCCGAGATCCTCGAGATCGATCTCCCATTCCTGCGGCAGCAGCTTCCCCATCCGCAGCATGAGTGCCCGAGCCTTCGAATCGACCCCGGGGCAGTTGAACTGCCGTCGGTTCGAGCCCGCAATGATCAGCACCCGCAGCGGCCGGTCCGCCGGGGCACGCAAGCCGTTCCGGTCGTCAGGTTTCACGTGCGTCACTCCGATAGTTGTCGAGGAAGCGCCGGTCTATGACGTCCTTCAGCCACATGCTGGAGCGAGCCTGCCACCAGAATGGGCCCCAGGTCGCGAGCGCCGTGCCCCGGCCGAGATTCAGGATCGAAAGATAGCGCCTCTGCGGCTGGTAGTGAACCAGGGGTTTGCCCGTCACGCTCGCCAGCAGATTGGCATGGATGCAGGCCGCCTGTCGCACACCGAACACGCCCAGTCTGGGGAGATCGAAGCCTTCGAGTGCTGCGCAGTCACCGGCGGCGAAGACTTTTCGGTCCGCGATCGAATGCAGGGTCCCAGCGACGCGCAGACCGTCCTGCGGATGAGTCGGTAAACCGAGCTCACGGATGAGCGGGTGCGTTTCGAGCCCGTTCGCGAGGACGACCACATCGGCGTCGATCCGGCTGCCATCGGCGGCGAGCAGTGAGCGACGCTCGCGACGGACGACGGCCGTGCGAGTCCGGATGACGACTCCCTGTTGCGCCAGCGTCCGGCGCAGGGCTCGCGCGGCACCGGGCGGGGCCTGCGCGATCAGCCGCTCGTCGCGCGTGATCAGCGTCACGAGAAGCTCCTGGCCGTGACGCGCCGCGAGGGCCGTTACATTCGCAGCCACTTCGGAGCCGGAGGGCCCGCCCCCGATCACAGCGACCCGCGGTGGGTCGCCCGCAAGGAACCGCGCCTCCAGATGCTGCCGCAGCCGCCACAGGTTGCTGATGGGCTTCACGGGCCAGACGGTCGGATCGTCGGCGATGCCAGGAATCGCGTCAGAGTCGACGCGGCTGCCGACATTTATGGACACATAGTCGTACTCGAGCTGACCGCCTCCAGCCAGGCGTACGTGGCGGGCACGGGGATTCATGGATAAAACGCGGTCCTCGATGAACTCGCCACCGTGGCGCTCGATGATTTGGCGCGGATCGACCTGGTCTTCGCCGGGCTCGTACCTGCCGCCCAGCATTCCCGTGGCGAGACCCGAGTACCAGAACGCCCCGGGATCCACGAGCTGCACGTGGGCTCCGCGTTCTATGAGCGCTTCAGCATGGGCGGCCACGTGAAGATTCGCGTGACCACAGCCGATCAGCAGAATCCTGGGGTTTCTCCTCACAACCTGTCCCTTGCCTGAGCGCCGTCCGGCAGCACCAGCGGCTCACCATCAGCGGCTTGGCGGTTCGGAGTACACTGGGTTTCGACGATGGGAGGTCGCATGCAATCGGACGCCGAATGGCGCAAAGCCCTCACGCCGACGCAATTCAGGATTCTGCGCGAGAGCGACACCGAACGGCAAGGGGCCAGTGCTCTCAACGACGAGCGTCGGAAGGGCGTATGAATGGCGGGGCCATGATTTTTAAACCGACGGCGCCGGGAGCGTAAAGCGATGCAATGGTCTACGAGGCGCAGCCGAGCCGCGGCGGTGATGTTGACGATCCTGGCGGGCGCCACCGCTAGCGTGATGGCCGCCCCGGCAGCAGACGGCAAGCCTGCAACAGCCGTCTTCGCCGGCGGCTGCTTCTGGTGCCTGGAGCAGGCGCTGGACGCGGTGAGAGGCGTCGTGTCGACCACGTCGGGCTTTACCGGGGGGAAAATTGCCAAGCCCACCTACGAGGAAGTCTCCGCCGGCAACACCGGACACGTAGAGGCAGTACAGGTGGTGTATGACCCCTCCCAGGTCGGCTATGCGGACCTGCTGAAGGTGTTCTGGCGCAACGTTGATCCGGTCGATGGAGGCGGGCAGTTCTGCGACCGCGGGTCCCAGTACCAGTCCGCCATCTTTTTTCAATCCACGGAAGAACGCCGGCTGGCGGAGCGGTCGCGGGACGAGGTTGCCCGTGATCTCCACGCGAAGATAGCGACGTTGATCACCCCCGCTGGAGAATTCTACGCCGCGGAAGACCACCATCAGGATTACTACAAGAAGAATCCGGCTCGGTACAAATTCTACAAGTGGAATTGCGGTCGCGAGCGGCGGTTGAAGAAGGTCTGGGAGGGCTCCTGAACCGCAGGGTCAGCCGTCCACTCCGATCTCCTTCAGTTTCGCCTTTGCTTTGGTCGTGACGAACCAGGCAACGACCACCGTGGCCAGGAGCCCGGTCGCGAAAAGCAGCCACTGGAGCGGTCCACCGCCCTCGCCAGAGGCCGCCTTTCCGACGGATCCCAGATAGACGTAGAGGAGCGTTCCGGGCAGGATCCCGAGAAAAGTGGCCGGAACGTAGTGAACGAGTTTCACGTCGGTCACACCGTAGAAGTAGTTCTGAAGGTTGAAGGGCAGAACGGGGCTCAGGCGCAGCAACACGACGATTTTCCAGCCCTCCTCACTGATAGCCTGGTTGACGGCCTTCAGTCCAGGCCGCTTCCCGACCAGCGCGTTCACTCTGTCGTGAAACAAATAGCGGGCGACGAGGAACGCCAGCGTGGCGCCGACGGTTGCAGAGAGCACG
>JBDSWH010000226.1:0-13700 GCA_039926785.1 Gammaproteobacteria bacterium | reverse complement strand
TCTTTCAATTCGGCATGGAGCTGAATATGTCAAATCTCGTGCGCCTGTTCGCATGCGCGTCACTGTTGTTCGTATTGCCGCTCGACGCGGCCCAGTTGCCGGATGCGCCTGCGGGCGCCGTGCGGTTCTACAACGTGGCCAACTCGGATTTCGACGTCTACACGCAATCGCCATCGTCCACGGCCCAGCAATGGATGCGGTCCCACTACGCCCGCATGCAGACCTACACGCCGTATTTCGACGGCCGGCTGCCCTGGTATCCGGGCGCGTGGGCCTACAAGAACATCTTTGGCGTGAGCGTCGGGTCGACGGTCGCAGTCCAGCACCCCGAGTGGCTGTTGCGCGATTCCAGCGGCAACCTCCTGTACATCGACTGGGCCTGCGCCAATGGAACCTGTCCCCTGTATGCCGCCGACTTCGGTAATTCCGCGTACCGGACGTACTGGGTGTCCCAGGCGGTGGCGCTGATCGGGAAGGGCTACAAGGGCCTGTGGATCGACGACGTCGACATGGATTTCCGTACCAGCAACGGCAGCGGCACCCGGGTGATCGCGAGTGATCCCCGCACCGGCCAGGCGATGACGCTGGCCAACTGGCGGCGCTACATGGCCGAGATCCTCGAGCAGGTGCGGGCGGCCGTCCCCAAGGCGGAGCTTGCCCACAACGCCGTCTGGTACTCCGCCAATTCTCTGACTGACAGCTATATCCGCCGGCAAATCGACGCGGCGGACTACATCAACCTGGAGCGGGGCGCGACCGACAAGGGTCTGGTGTACGGCGCCGGGCAGTGGGGCTTCGAGACGTTCCTCGCCTACGTGGACTTCGTCCACGCCCGGGGTCGCAGCGTGATCATGATGGACTACGGTAGCACCACCACCGACCGGGAGTTCGGCCTGGCCGGCATGCTGCTCGCCAACCAGGGCCGCGATATGTTGAGTGGTAACCAGCTCGACTGGACGGCGCCAGACCGCTGGTGGACCGGGTACGATACCAATCTCGGGGAATCGAACGGGCTTCGCTACAAGTGGAACGGTCTGTTGCGACGGGACTTCCAGTGCGGAATGGTGCTGGCCAACCAGCCGGGCGCCTCGACCATCTCCGTGTCCCTGCCGTCGGCCTTCACCACGCTCACGGGCAGTCAGGTGACGTCCGTGACGCTCGGGGCGCGCCAGGCCAAGGTGTTGAAGAGCGAATGCACCGAAGGGGGCAGCTGCCACTAGCGCGGCCCGCACGGCTCCGGGCAACGCTCCGGGGGTTCGGGCTGCTGCTGGTCCTGGTGGCCACCGCGTCGCGCGCGGCCGTGGACCCCGCACCCGAGGGCCGGGTGCGCTTCTACAACGTCGCGGATTCCGGCTTCGACGTGCATTCCCGCGCGCCCACGGCCGACGACGCGCGCTGGATGCGCAAGCACTACGTCCGCATGCAGGCGTATTCAACCTACTTCGACGGCCGGCTGGCGTGGTACCCCGACGCCTGGGTCTACAAGGACAGCTATGCGATCAAGCCGGCCTGGGCGGTATTCCGGGAACACCCCGAATGGGTGCTCCGCGATGAACGCGGGCGCAAACTCTTCATCAACTGGGGCTGCGCCAACGGGACCTGCCCCCAGTTCGCCGCCGACATCGGCAACCCCGCGTTCCGGCAGTGGTGGATCACCGGGGCCCGAGACCTGGTCGGCCGCGGCTACCGCGGCATCTGGGTCGACGACGTCAATCTCGACTGGCGCATCAGCGACGGCAATGGCCGGGCCGTGGTGCCCGTCGACGCGCGCACCGGGCGTCCCATGACCCTCGCGGCGTGGCGCAGCTACTTCGCGCAGTTCACGGAGGAACTGCGCGCCGCCCTACCGGGCACCGAGATCGCCCACAACAGCATCTGGTACGCAGAAGGTGCCCTGGCGGACCCGGCCATCCGGCGCCAGGTGGACGCCGCCGACTACATCAATCTGGAGCGGGGCGCGACGGATCCCGGGCTGACCGGGGGCAACGGCCCCTTCGGCCTGGAGACCTTCTTTGCCTTCATCGATGCCGTCCACCGCCGGGGCCGGGCCGTGGTGCTAATGGACTACGGACGAACGGACGCGCAGCGCGAATACGGGCTCGCCGCCTGGTTACTGGTGAACGGCGGTCGAGACCTCTTCAGTGCGAGCCGCCAGGCGCAGACGGTGCCTGGCAAGTGGTGGCGGGGCTACTCCCAGGATCTCGGCGTGGCTGCTGGCCTGCGTTACGCGTGGCGCGGCGTGCTGAGGCGGGACTTTGCCTGCGGCGTCGTGCTGCTGAACCAGCCCGGTGCCCCGGTGCGCACGGTCGATCCCGGGCGCTCATTCCAGCGTGTCGACGGCAGCGTGGTCCGCGCAGTGACTCTCCCTGCCGCCACGGCGGTGATCCTCACCATACCGCAGGCCGGATGCCCAGCGACTTGATTACCAGGTACCGCATCCATATCGACCAGACGATGATGTCGAGCAGGGCGGCCGCCGCCGCGCCCTCCATTCCAAACGGCGGCACCAGGACCGCCAGGAGCGGCATCAGCAACACCAGCGAGCCCACGGCGGCGAGCAGCGCGCGATCTTGCTGGCCGCTCAGCATCATGAGCCGGCTCACGGGCCCCACGGCTGCCTGGGCGAGCTGGGCAATCGCCAGCAGCACCAGCACGCTGTAGCCCGCGACAAACTCGTCGCCAAAGAGGCGTAAAACAGGCCTGCCCGCCAGCACCAGCACGCCAACGGCCGCCAGGGCGGGCCAGAAACGCAGGCGTGTCGCGCGGTTGACGCTCCGCTGCAGGTTCTCGTGGTCCGCGGTTGCCACGAGGCGCGCCGCTTCCGGTGCGGTGAAGGAGTCCACCGCGTACAGCCCGAAGGCGATGAGCAGCGCGATCCGGTAGCTTACCTGGAACACGCCGATCTCATCGCTGGGCAGGTAGAAACCCGCGGCGATCACGGTGATCTCGGCCAGGTAGCTCGTGAACAGACTGGCACCGAGCAGCGGCACGGCCGTCCTCAGCCAGTGCCGCGTCTCGTAAGTGAGTTCGGCGGCTGGGAACGCGGTCGTCAGCCGCCGCTGGAAGGCGAGGCCCGCCAGCGCCATGCACAGCACGACCACCAGCCACTGCAGTTCCATGGCCCGAGTGGCATCCAGGTGCAGGTGGCGGCTGGCCAGGAACCACAGCGCCACGAGGAACACCAGGGGACGCAGGACATTGGTGGGGAGGAAGCTCTGCACCATCCACGAAAAGGCGTTGGCCGTGCCGCCGTGGAAATTGAGCACGGCGAAGAACGGCACTGTCGCCAGTGCCACCAGCATGGGCTGGCGGTGGGCGTCGGGAACGAGTCCGGGAATGGCGAGCACCACGACGGCCCCGAGCAGTGCCGTGAGCACTCCAGCCGCGAGCGTCACCTGCAGCCCGCGGCGGGCGAAGCCGCGGATGTTGGCGATGTCGCCGCGGACCAGCCCGGCGCCAATGAAGCGCATGGCCGCACTGGGCATGCCCGCCGTCGCCACTGTCGACAGCAGGATGCACCAGGAGGCCGCGAGCACGTAGTTGCCGAACTCGGCGGCGCCCAGCCAGCGCGCCAATATGACCTGGCTGCCAAAAGTGAGACCTGCGCCCGCGACACGGCAGGCGAAGATAAAAGCTGAGCCGCCGATCACGCGGAGAAGCTGCCGGGGACCGTCCGCATCGAGGGACCGAAGCGCCATAGTGCCGATTGTCCGACTGTTTGCTTACGGGGCCTAGAGTAAACTTTCCCGGATGCCTGCGCGCAACACACCACGCTTTTTGCCGATGGCGTTGCCGTTGGTGTGGCTTCTGCTGGCATCAAGTGCCGTGGTGTTCATCGAGCCGGCGCCCTACGACGTGCTGCTCGTGGCGCTGCTCATCGGACTGTTCGCCGCAGGCCTGCGTATACCGCGCGAAATACGTTTCGCGATACTGCTGCTTGGTGCCTTTGCCGCCAGCAATATCCTGGCCGCCGCGCTTTCCGCCGAGCCCCTCGAATCGCTGCGTTCCGTCGGCATACGCACCTATATGGTGCTCGCCTGGCTCTTCTATGTCTGCATCGTGTCGACAGACCCCGACAAGATACTGCCGCTCATCTGGCAGGGTTATCTGGTGGCGGCAGTGGGCACCGCGGTGTTCGGCATCCTCGAATACTACGGCTACGTGCACAATCCCCTGTGGCCCGCCGGTGTGCGCGCCAAGGGCGCCTTCAAGGACCCGAACGTGTACGGCCCGTTCCTCGTCCCGGCTGCGCTCTACTGCGTGAGCCAGTTGAGCACATCGGCGGTGCTGCGGTCCTTGGTGCACCTCGTGATGTTCCTGCTGGTCGTGTTCGCGGTGCTGCTCAGTTTTTCGCGGGGCGCGTGGATGAACCTGGGCCTGTCGCTGGGACTGCTCCTGGTCTTCATTCTGGCCACGGCGCGTCCCAGCCGCGAGAAAGTCGGCGCCGTGCTAGCGGCGGGCGTAGTGGCGCTGGCGGCGGCGGCTATCGTGGTCACGGCGGTGACGTTCACCGCGGCGGGCTCGCGCTTCAAGGAGCGCGCGGTGCTCACCCAGAGTTACGACGTGGCCCAGGGCGGCCGTTTCTACACGCAGCTGCTGGCCCTGCAGCGGGTTGGCCGGACGCCGCTGGGCGTCGGGCCCGGGCGCGCCGACGAAGAATTCGGCCTCGAACCGCACAACCTCTACCTGCACGTCCTGGTGGAGGGCGGCTGGGTCGCGGGCCTGGCCTTCTATGCCGTGATCGCGCTGACCTTCTGGCGCGGCAGCCGGCTGTTTCGCTGGCGCTCGCCGCTGCGGGAGCCGTTCCTGGTGGTCCTTGCGGCGCTCACCGGCATCCTGTTCCAGAGCTTCTTCATCGACAGCACCCACTGGCGCCACCTATGGCTGATGCTGGGCCTCTCGTGGGCACTGATTGTGGTGGCCGAACGTCCCGCGCCTGGAGATATACGCCAATGATCCGCCCGATTGCCGTGCTCGTTTGCCTGCCGCTGGTCGCCGTTGGCGCACCCGCTACGGACAGCACCGTACACCAGACGGTCCTCACCCGGCCGCGTCCCGAGACGGACCCGCAAGGGATGCGGCTCGGTGCGTTCGAACTAAATGCGGCCCTGTCGACGGGCTATCTGCTCGATGACAACATCTTCGCCACCGACACGGACGAGGTGGACGATGACATCCTGCTGGTGAAGCCGGAGGCCGTGCTCGCCTCCGGGTGGAGCCGCCATGCGCTGCGGGTCGGGGCGGAGGCGCTGATCGGCCGGTACAGGGACATCGACAGTGAAGACTACGACGACTACCGCGTCTTCACCGACGGCCGCCTCGACTTGCGGGGCAGCAAGGTATCCGGCGCGCTGAGCTACGCGGACCTGCACGAGCCCCGCACGTCCCCGGACGACGAAGGGGGTGCCGAGCCGACGACCTACAGCCTGGTCGCGGCCGATCTCGCCTGGTTGTACCAGCCGGGCGCATTGTCGATACGGCCGGATGTCCGCTTCAGGTCGTTCAGCTTCGACGACCAGCCGTTAGCACCTCCCCAGGGCGACCGAGACCGCGACACCCTCGACTTCGGCTTGCGCGTTGGCTACGACATCACGCCGGAATCCGACCTTTTCATCGAGGGGCGCGTCACCCAGGTGGACTACGACCAGAAGGTCGATGACGACGGCTTCCAACGCAGTTCGGACGGTTACGAGGTCATCGGCGGCAGCACCCTGGACCTGGGCGGCAAGACGTTCGGCGAAGTGTATGCGGGCTACCGCAGCTGGAGCTTCGAGGATTCGCGCTTCGAAGACATCGACGGGTTGGCCTTCGGCGCCGACCTGGCCTGGAACGTGACGGGCCTCACCACTCTGACCGTGTCTGTGTCGAGTACCATCGAGAGCACCACGATCGTTGATGCTTCAGGCATCCAGCGTACCGCCATCGGGCTCGATGTGGACCACGAGTTGCGGCGCAATCTACTCCTCTACGTGCGGGCGGCGAGGGCCAACGAGGATTTCCAGGGTATCGACCGCGATGACGAGCTTTTCGACGGCTCTTTTGGCGCCAGGTACCTCATGAACCGGCACTTCTATATCCAGGCCGGCGTGACGCAGGAAAAGCGCGACACGTCCGGGGCGGAATCCAACGACCAGGCCTATGACATCCACCGCTTCGAAATCAGCTTGCAGGGAAATCTGTGATGACGACTCATGCCTCCACGCACCGGCTGCTGCTGGCCCTATTGTCCCTGGTATTGCCATTCCTCCTGGCTGCGCAGGTCCCGGCGGCGGAACCGGAGGCTGCCCCGCCAGTGCGCGCCGAGGATCCGGGGTACCGGCTGGCCGCGGGCGACAAGGTTCGGATCACCGTCTACGGCCACGAAGACCTGTCCGGCGAGTTCGAGGTGGACGGGGGCGGGCGGCTGTCCCTGCCGCTGGTCCGGGATTTGGACGCGGCCGGCCTCACGGTGCCGGAGCTCCAGGACGCGATCATTGCCAAGCTGCAGCCCGACTATCTCAAATTCCCGCAGGTCAGCGCGGAGGTGCTGAGCTACCGTCCGTTCTACATCATTGGCGAGGTGCAGTCGCCGGGCAGCTACCCATACGTCAACGGCATGACCGTGATCAACGCGGTCGCCATGGCCGGCGGCTACACGTACCGGGCGAAAAAGAAATCGGCGCGGGTCGTCCGCGGCGCCGGCGAGGAGCAGCGCAAGCTGGAGCTGCCCCCCGATGCCACGGTGATGCCGGGCGATGTGATCGAGATCCGCGAGAGGTTTTTCTGATGACCACCGACATGCCCAGCCTGCCACCCGCACTGCCTGCCGAGAACAGCCTGGGCCTGGACGAAGTGTTTCGCGTCGTCGCCCGGCGCAAATGGCTGCTGCTGGGGATCATGGGCGTTGCGCTCGCGCTCACGTACGTCTGGTCGCGTTTAGTGACGCCCCTGTATTCCGCCGAAGCCCTCGTGCTGGTGGAGCCCAAGGATTCGGGGATTGCGGCGCTGCAAACGGCGGCCAGAGGCCTGTCGGCGGATGAGGCCACGGTTCAGAGCGAAGCCTACGTGTTGTCTTCCCGGGCGCTGGCCGAGCGCGTGATCGGGCGGCTGGATCTGCTGGTCGACCCGCGCTTTGCCGGCGATGCCAGGGGCGGCACTCCCGCCCAGCAACTCAGTGCCGCCATCGACGAGTTCGTCGACCGCCTGGAGGTGCGGCCCCAGGAAAACTCCCGGGTAATCGCGGTGCGCTTCAGTGCCGAGGAGCCGGCGCGCGCGGCGCAGATCGTCAATACCCTCACCGACGAATACGTCCTGGCCGGCATCGAGGCGAAGTTCAGCGCCACGCAACGGGCAGCAGGCTGGCTCAATACGCAGGTTGGCGAACTGCGCGGCAAGGTGGAAGAGGGCGAGCAGCGCGTGGAAGCACTGCGCCGCAAGTTCGGCCTCGTGTCCGGCAGCAGCGGCACCTTGTCCGGGCAGGAACTTGCCGAGGTCAATACGCAGCTGATCATGGCGCGGGTGGCCCGCGCCGAAGCGCAGGCCCGCCTGAGCCGGGTGCGCAGCCTCGCCCGTTCCGGCGGCGACATCACTACCGCGGCAGAGGTGCTGGGTTCCCCGCTCATCCAGCGGCTGCGCGAACAGGAGGCGGAACTGCGCCGCCGCGTGGCTGAACTGTCGTCCGAGCTTGGCGAGCGGCATCCGCAGATGCTCCAACTGCGCGCGGAGGCGGCCGACCTGCAGGCCAAGATCGATTCGGAAGTGGGCAAGGTCATCGCCGGGCTCCGAAATGAAGTCAGCGTGGCGGCAGCCCGCGAAAATGCCATCGCCTCCAGCCTGGCGGCCAGCCAGAACCGGGTGGCGACGGGCAACGAGAGCGGGATTCCGCTGCGGGCGGCGGAACGCGAAGTGGAGGCGAACCGCACGCTGCTAGCGTCCCTGCTGGCCCGGCAGAAGGAAGCGGTTGCGGAGAAGGACATGAGTTCCCAGCAGTCTGACGCACGGGTCATTGCCGCCGCGGGGCCCCCTGTGGAGCCGTCGTTTCCGAAGACCGGCGTGATGCTCGGTCTCGTATTCCTGGCTTCCGGCATCCTCGGCCTGCTGAGCATCCTGGTCAGTGAGCTCCTGGACAGCGGCTTCCGGAGCGGCGAGCAGGTGGAACAGTCCACCGGCGTGACCGCGCTGGGGTTCATCCCGAAGGCGACCCTGGACCAGGACGATTCACTGTACGGGCTGATCAGGCAGCAACCGGAATCCGCGTTCGGGGAGGCCTTGCGAACCCTTAACTGGAGCGTGTCGCTGACGCGCCCCGACGATCCGCCCCGGATAGTGCTCGTCACTTCGGCGCGGCCCGCCGAGGGCAAGACCAGCATTGCTTCCAGCCTGGCGCTGGTCCAGGCGTTGGCCGGTCGCAAGGTGATGCTCATCGACGCGGACACGCGCCGTCCCACGTTGCATGAGGTGACCGGCGTCCCGCGGAGCCCCGGGCTCCTGGAGGTGCTGTCCGGCCGCGCGGAGCTCAAGGACGTGATCCGTGACGCAGGCCCTAGCGGGCTCAAAGTGATCGCCGCAGGCGCGTCGACGTCGGTAACGCCCAACCTGCTGGCATCAGCGCGCATGGATACCCTGCTTGCGGATCTGCGGAGCCGCTTCGACCTAGTGGTGATCGATTCGCCGCCCGTAATGGCGGCGGCAGACGCCCGAATCCTCGCGCGAAAGGCCGATGCGACCGTTGTAGCGGTGCGGTGGGCGGGTACCCGCCGGGAAGCGGTGTTGGCGGCTCTGCGCCAGCTCCAGGCGGACGGCACGCGGATCGCAGGCGTGGTGCTGACGCTCGTGGATGCCCGCAAGCACGCCCAATACTCCTACGGGGACTCGGGCGCCTACGCAGGCGAGCTCGCGAAATACTACGTCGGCTGACATGCCCGCCGGGGTGACGGCGTCACTGCACATTCTCCTCGTGCTCGAATCCGCGGGCGGGGGAGCGGCCCGTCATGTACTGGACCTGGCGCGCGGCCTGCTGGCCCTGGGCCATGTCGTGCACCTCGCCTGGTCGCCCCTTCGCGCCGAGCCCCAATTCCCCGCAGCGCTGGGCATGCCCGGCCTCACCACCCATGCGGTGCCCATGACGCGCGGCCCAGGCCTTCGGGACGTAACGGCAGTGAGGGCGGTGCGCGTCCTGCTCCGTCACCAGCGCTTCGACATCATCCACGGCCACAGTTCAAAAGCCGGGGCGCTGGCGCGGCTCGCCGCCCTCGGGAGCGGCGTCACAGCGGTATACACGCCCCATGCGCTGGTCACCTTCGATCCGTCGCTCGGCCGGGCAGCACGAGCCGCCTACGGTCTCGCCGAGCGAATGCTGGCCGGACTCGGCGCGCGCGTCATCTGCGTCTCGGTGGAGGAACGGGCGCACGCGCTTACGCTGGGCATTCCGCCAAGCCGGCTCGCCGTCGTGCCGAACGGCATCGGCCCCCTCGCGCTGGCCGACCGGACCGGTGCGCGGCTGGCGCTGGGCATTCCCGACGCCGCCGTCTGCGTCGGGTTCGTCGGCCGGCTGTCTGCGCAGAAGGCGGTGCTGCGGCTGGTGGACGCGTTTGCGCTCGCGTGCCCTTCCGGCGCGAGCGACGCGCGGCTGGCTTTGGTGGGCGACGGTCCCGAGCGCGTCGCTCTCCAGCACCGGGCCGAGGCGCTCGGCATCGCGGACCGGGTGGTCTTCGCGGGCCATGGCGACGGCCCGGCGCTGATGGCGGGCTTCGACGTGTTCGTCCTGCCGAGCCGCTACGAGGGGTTTCCCTACGTGCTGCTCGAAGCGGGCCAGCGCAGCCTGCCCATCATCACGACGGCTGTCGGTGGGGCCAGTACGGTGGTGCACCCGGGCGAGAACGGCTGCATCCTGGATGCGACCGCGCCCGTGACCGAGTCCCTCGCCGACGCCTTGCGCAAACTCGTGGCTGACCGAACGGGACGGGAGGAGATGGGCCGGCGATCGGCCGGCATCGTCGCTACGCTGACGGTCGAGGCGATGGTCCGGCAGACCGTCGAGGTCTACCGCGATGCACTCGGGTCCCAGGCGGGAAGGGCACCGCCGGGCACGGTCCGCGATCAGTAGCTATTAGTGCCTCGCAGGACCACCCAGAACGTGCGCAGGATGATGCTGAGGTCGAACATCACCGACCAGTTCTCGATGTAGTAGATATCGTGTTCCACCCGGCCGATGATGTCATCCTCGCTGGTCGTGTTCCCACGCCAGCCGTTGACTTGGGCCCACCCCGTGATCCCGGGCTTGACCTTGTGTCGGGTGGCGTACTCGTCCACCACGTCCTCGTACAACCTGCCGCCGGCCTTCGCGCGCAGCGCATGGGGCCGCGGACCGACCACCGACATCTCACCGCTCAGCACGTTGAACAATTGGGGCAGTTCGTCGAGACTCAGGCGGCGCAGGACCGCCCCCACCTTGGTCACCCGCGGATCGTCGCGCAGCGTGAGGTGCTCGGCGTCCACATCGGTTCGGTCGGTGTACATAGTGCGGAACTTGTGGACGAGGATGAGCTGGTGGTTGAAGCCGTAACGCTGCTGGCTGAACAGCGCAGGGCCCTTGCTTTCGAGCTTGATGGCCAGAGCGATGATGCCCATCAGCGGCACCGTAAGCAGCAGGAAGATCACACCCAGCACCCGGTCCATTACTGCCTTGGCGAGTGATCCCCAACTCGACATGGGCTTGTCCATGACGTTCAGCATGGGCACGTTGTACTGGTGGCTCATCCGCCGATGCAACCGGTTAAGGCCCACAAACTCCGGGCTCAGGCGCACATTGGTGGGTAGCACCGCGAGGCAGTGCGTGATGGCGAGCAGGCGCTCCTCCGCCGACCAGGGGAGTGCGATCAGAACCTCGTCGGCACGGTTGCGGCGCGCCCAGTCAATGAGGTCGGTGAGGTTCCCGAGGACTGAATGCCCGGCGACGTCGGGGCCTACGCGCGCCAAACGGTCGTCGAATACTCCCACGACGTGGTTCCAGGGCTCGTTCAGACCTTCGATGTGCCGGATAAGCCGCTCACCCTGCTCACCGCCGCCATAGACGACGATGTTGCGGCGGATCAGGCCGGCCTGCGCCCAACGAGTCAGCTTAGATGCGATGATCAGTCGTGACGAGACACTGAGGGTCACGGTGATGGCCAGCCAGCTGAACGCCCAGACGCGGGAAAACTCGCTTGAAATCCGGAGGGCGAACCCGACGGAGAGCAGAAGCAGGAACAGCACCGTGTAGACGGTGATCTGCCGACCCGCGTTGCGGACCGGCTCGATCAGGGAGCCGAACCGATACAACCCAGCCGCGTACAGCGACTGCGCGGCCACGAAGGCGAAAGCGAGGATGACGGTGACGTACAGGCCGAATTTGCCGGTCACCGTCGGTGCGACGTAGACCGCATAGAGCGCCAGCCCCGTGAGCGTGCAAATGGCCAGGTCCATGAGGCCGGTGATGCCGGCGAGGATGCTCTGGGAAAGGGGCCGGTTGCGGGCAACGGACGCCAGGGTGGGAGGAGGAAGCTCTTCGGCTGAAATCGCCATGGTTGGCCTGTTTTAACGCCCCGCTTGGGCTCCCGGCACTCTACTGGGCACGAGGCGGCGTGGCCGGGCAGAGCACACAAATCGGCAAGAAAATTTCGGTCAGGATTACGTGAGGTAGCTCATTTTTGTTGGGGGGGTCGAGCTACGATGTCGGCAGAAACCGCAAAAACAGGTCCCGCCATGTCTTACAGCATGGTAGAAGCAATAGTAGCCCATGATTTTCTCCTCGCCGCCAGAGCAGCTCGCTGCCGATTTCGCCTTCCTCGAAGGACCAGTTTGGTGTCCTCCCGAATCCGCGGCGGCCCGCGTCGCGGGCTTGACGCGTGGCGGGCTGCTCTTCAGCGACCTCGAGCGCGACCGGATCCACTGGTGGCAGGACGCCCGGGTGGGTGTCTTCCGCGAACCGAGCGAAGCTGCCAACGGCAACACACTCGACTGTGAGGGCCGGCTGGTGACGTGCGAGCACGCCACCCGGCGTGTGACCCGGACCGGACGCGATGGCGTTCCAGAGGTGCTGGCGGGACGCTGGCGGGGCTCCCGCCTCAACAGCCCGAATGACATAACGTCGGGAAGCAACGGGTGGTTGTATTTCACCGACCCGCCCTACGGAGTGCAGCACGACGAGCGCGAGTTGCCAGTGCAGGGCGTGTTTCGCCTCGACGGCGCCGCAGGCACGGTCGATCTGGAGGTCGACGATTTCGAAAAACCGAACGGGCTCGCGCTGTCCCCGGATCAGGCCACGCTCTACGTGGCTGACACGGCGCGCGGCCACCTGCGCGCGTTTGACGTCGCGGCGGACGGCCACCTGTCCGGGGGACGGTTGTTTTGCGAGGTAGCCCGCCCCGACGGCGTCCGGGTAGATGTCCACGGTCGCTTGTACGTGGCCGCGCTGACCGGCGTCACGGTCTTCGGGCCGGGTGGGGAGACGGTCGCGACCCTCGAGCTGCCCGAGCGGCCAGCGAACCTCACTTTCGGCGAGGATGGCCGGAGTCTTTTCATCTGTGCGCGCACCGGCCTGTACCGGGTGCGCACCCGGGAGCCGGGCTTCCGGCTCGCGGCATGATCGTCACTCTCCAAGGCGTTGTCGGCGCGCTCCTGCGTCCCCTGCAGTTCCTGCTCTACGGTCTCGCCGGGCTGTTCGCGCGGGATCCGCGCCGCTGGGTGTTCGGCAGCTGGAGTGGCCACCGTTTCGGTGACAACGCGGCGGCGCTGTTCCAGCATGTCACACGGGAAGACGTGATCGTCGCCACGTGGATCACCCACGAGCGCGCGCTCGTGGCGATGCTCCGGGCGAGGGGCCTGCGGGCCCACCTGGCCTGGTCGCCGGCGGGCGTCTGGGCCTGCCTCAGGGCGGGCGTGTTTGTCTTTGACGGCCTTACCAAGGACATCAACCACTGGCTGTCCCGGGGCGCACGCCGCGTCCTGCTTCGCCATGGCGTCGGCATCAAGAAGATTGAGCGCGGTATCGAGCAGCCATCCCATCGGTTGTACCGGTTGTTCCATGGCACACTCTGGCAACGGGTGTTCTGGTCGTTGCTGCTGCCCTGGCACCGCGTGCGGCCAGACCTGGTTATCGCGTCGTCGCCCGACCACGCGCGACAGGGCCAGCTCTACTATGGGGTCGGTCCCGAGCGCCTTGCCATTACCGGGCTACCTCGAAACGACCAGGTGCTGGCCCCCGGGCCCGCGCCTTGGGGCGCCGACAACCTCGAGTGGATCGCACGGATGCGCCGCGATGGGCGCCGGGTCTGGCTCTATCTCCCCACATTCCGCGACAACCGCGGGTTGCCCTTCAGCTGGGAAGCGCTGGATTCGGTGGCCCGGGCCAGCGGCACGGCCCTGCTGGTGAAACTGCACTACGTGGACGCCGCGCGCGGCTTCCGGCCGGCGGGCGATGGCGGCAGTCATCTCCGGGTGCTGGATCCGGCCTTGAACCCCAATCTTCTCTTCCGTGACGTCGACGGGCTCGTCAGCGACTACTCGAGCGTAGCCTACGACTTCATGCTCACCCGGAAGCCAGTCGTGTTCTTCGTTCCGGATCTCGAGGCCTACGGCCAGGAACGCGGCTTCTACTATCCGTTCGAGGAAGTCACGCCGGGCCCGCGCCCCCGTACCCTTGCAGCCCTCGGCGAAGCGCTGGGTGCTCTTGCAACAGCACC
>JBDSWH010000225.1:0-5358 GCA_039926785.1 Gammaproteobacteria bacterium | reverse complement strand
TCACGCGCCTGTCAGCGGCCCTGGCCGCAGGCCGCGCACGACTGGGCCAGATACCGTTGCGTGATGTGGTGGAGGGTGTCTGGCTGGAGCTTGGCGGCCCGGCGTTGGCGGGGCGGGAATTGCCGCTCGCTGACCTGATCCTGGACGAGATCGGCCGGCACGACTCCGGCGGCGACTGTCGCGACGTCCTGGCGGTTTCCAGGGCGCTGGATCGCACGCGCGCCTCATTGCCCGGCGTCGCGGCTCGGGTCCAGGTCATGACCATTCACAAGGCCAAGGGCCTGGAGTTCGATACCGTCATCGTCCCGGCCCTTGGGCGGGGCATTCGCCGCGAAGATCGTCCCGCACTGCTGTGGCAGGAGCTCGCCCAGCCGGGCGCGCTTGACCTGCTGCTGGCGCCGGTCAATGCCAGTGGCGCGGCCAATGACCCCCTGTACGAACTCCTGTGGGGGTTGCGCGCGCAGCAGGATCTCTCTGAATCGGACCGGCTGTTGTACGTCGCCGTCACGCGTGCGCGTGAGCGCCTGCACTTGTTTGGGCAGACGCAGCCGCCCCGGGTTGGCGTCGACGCCGGTAATGCATCGCGCCCCGCCAGGGCCAGTCTGCTAGATCGACTGTGGCCGGTGGTGGGCGCTGCCTGGATTGCACCACCCCAGGCGGCAACGTCACCGGGCGATCCGACCGGCATGCCAACGGACGCCACCGCCGGGTGGCGCCAGCCCGTACTCCGCCGCCTGCCGCTGGATTGGGAACGTCCGGCGCCGCCACCGGGTCTGCGGCTGCCACCAGCGGATGGCGTGGCCGCGCGGACGCTCGTTCCCTTTGATTGGGCGAGCGCCTGGACACGCCGGACCGGATCGGTGGCTCATCGCTGGCTGCAGCAGATTGCCGAACACGGTGTCGAGCGGTACACGCCGGAGAAAATTCGTGAGCTTCGGCCGCGCTTTCGCCAGCTGTTGATCAGGGAGGGCGTCGAATCCTCGGCGCTCGATCGCGCCGTGGAACGTGTCGTCGAGGTGCTGCAAGCGGCCGTAGAGGACGATCAGGGCCGCTGGCTGCTCTCCGCCGAACACGCCGAGCGGGTAAACGAGTTCGCCGTAACCGTGGCAGAGGGCGGTCGGTTCCGGCAACTGGTCATCGACCGGGCCTTTGTTGCCCCGGACGGCATGCGGTGGATCATCGACTACAAGACCGGCAGCCACGAGGGCGGCGACCGGGAGGCCTTCATCCGCTCGGAGGTTGAGCGCTACACGCCACAGCTGCGGGCCTATCGCCGGGCGTTTGCGGCCATCGAGAAGCGGTCCACCAGAACCGCGCTGTTTTTCCCGTTGTTGCGCCTCCTGCAGCCGGTCGATCCGGAGAGCGACAGTCCGCTGGAGTTCCCGGGGAGCTAGAACGAGCCGGCGAGACTCAGGGCGTGGCCGCCGTCCGGCGTGGCTGGCCCCAGCATGCGGAGTGCGTCGCGCAATTCCGGTGGTGCGTCCGGGCGCGGCTTGGCAGTCCCATCGACTTCGTAGGACCGCGGCGGCGTCACCTTCACGGCCGCTGTAATCTCAAGCGGGCCACCCGCATCACTCAAGACTCCCATGAGGGGTTCTTCCGGTCCGATGCTGCCCGCGTCGAAGGCCACGGCGTAATTTCCAGGGCCCAGCTTTGGCCCGGCGGTGGGCACGGGCAGAACGACGCCAGCCACGGTCAGGGTGCCGATGGCTGCGGTGATCCGGCCACCTTTCCATGCCAGTTTGTCAAAGCGGGCCGCCACTTGCCCGCCGTTGGCGCCCAGGTTGGGCGCCAGCCACGTCAGCGGCGCAGCGGCTTCAAGACTACTGATCGCGACACCACCGCCGAGCCCCAAGGCGACCGTCCCGGTCAGAAACCCCTCGGGAAGCGTGGCTTCCACTCCGGCAGCAAGCTGGCCGGTCAGCAACCGCAACGGCCTGATCTGCCAGCGGACGGGGCCTGCCTCAAAGCCCGCGACGTTCAGGTGGTGCGCCTCACCGTGCCACAGGGTGCCGGACCATCCCGACGCCGCATTGGCCGGGACCCCGAGCCAGCGAGACGCCACCTGGGCGGGTATCAGGGAGACCAGCGAAATCAACAGGGCGGCTAGCCCGGCGGCGGCAAGGAGGCGGACCCCGCGCATGAATTAGCTAACGCCCGGCCCGTTCGAGTACGAGGTTGGAATTCACGCGGCCCGGTTCCCCGCTCGGATCAAAGGAGGCGGAGATGGCAGCCAGCCCCTGACGGGTCTGCACCTCGGCCAGCCAGGCCGTCAGGTCGTCGAACGGGACGTTTTCGAGCCGCAAGCGCACGCCAGCAGCGCCCTCGGGCTGGTTCCTCTTGAGATAGGCGCCCAGACCCCTCTCGCGGGTGGAACGGTCGAGCAACACCACCAGCGATTCGCCCGTCGCGGGTGTCGCGCTGTTCGCTGCGCCCTGGGGACCGAAACGCCGGGCGACCTGCTCGAGGTCGCCAAGGAGGCTCCGCTGTTCCTCGACTTGCGCAGCAGCGCGGCCGCGGGCCGCATAGAGCGGCTGCAGGCCCAGCGCATAAACCAGCGCGAGGCCTGCGAAGACAGCGGCCGCCAGAACCAGCAACCGCTCGCGCGGCGCCAGTTTGTCCAGCCACTCGCGGAACTGTACCGCCGCATTCATGGCATCCGCCTCATGCCCCGGCTCCCGAGATGCGGATCCGACCCTGGATCTCGTCTCCCACGGCGTTCGAGGACTGGATATCGGCCTTCAGCTTGCCGGCTTCGACAACGAACTTGCGGATCGTATCGAGCGCCTCCGCGCTGGGGGCGCGCACCTGCAGCTCGAGCACGCCGCCCCGGTAATTCACACCCTCTACCTTTGCATTGCCCGTCTTGGCGACTGCAACGGACACCGTCTGCATCGTCTCGAGGAACTGCCGGCTGGCCGCGGCAGCGGCAGTCCCGCCGGCACCATTCAGCTGGGCGTCCACGAGGCTGCGCAGGTCGCTACCCGCGTCAGTACCGGGAAACACGAAGCTGGCGGCCTGGCGGATTTCCGCCTCCAGCGCAGCGCTTTCCCGTTTCAGTCGCCAGGCGTCGGCGCCCGTGGTGGCAATGACGGCCGCGGCCAGCGTGGCCACCAGCGCCGCAGCGAGCCGCCAGCGCGGCCAATAGTTGCCCATGCTCTTGCGTCGGGCGTAGTCCCCCTGAAGCAAATTGACACCGGGCTGGGTCACTACGGCGGCAGCGAGGCGCAACAGGGCACCGTCCGGGAGGCGTCGCACTTCGAGGCTGGCCACGCGGTCCTGGTAGCGCTCCCACACCGTGTTGGGCAGTCCGTCGACCGTCGCGTCGTAGACCTGCAGGTGGCGCGGCGGCGGCGTGCCATCGATACCAGCCGCCACCGGCTGAGCGAGCCAGAGTTCGAGCAGGCCGTCCAGCGATTCCAGTTCAGAAACGACTGGATCGCCGCCCGGATCCCGCAACAGGGCCTGGTGCTGCTCCAGGACCAGCATCGACGTGCCCGCAATGTCGAGCACGGCATCGCTGTCGGCATAAAGTGCCTGGGGCTGGATTCCAGCAGTTTCCAGCTGGGCCTGCCAGGAGTCCATGCGCTCGCGCCGCACGACCGCCACGGCTACCTGCTCGTCGGGATAGCGGGTGCCGGCGGCAAAGTGCAGTTCCTCCACGTCCTCGGCCAGCAGGTCCTCGAGGGCGAAGGGGAGGGCCTGGGTGATCTTGTTCGCGCCCTTGACCGGCACCTGCACCCGGGTGCGCAGGACTCGCACGGCAGGAACCAGCACCAGCGTGCGCCGGCCGGCGCCCAGCGCCGCGGCGTCCGCCAGGGGGCCTGTGGCCGGCGCCAGCACGCAGGCACCGGTGTCGTCCACGACCGCCCATTCCGCCTGGCCGAAATCGCCAGCCAGGGCGCGGTCGTCGGTTACGAGGCGGATGACAAGGGTTTCACTCATGGCAATTATTGCATTCGCTCAGTTGGCATCGAACGTGCGCAAGCGCGTCCGCACGGACTGCTCGTTGCGCTCGAGGAGACTGTACATAGTGGACCGGGTAGTGCCAATAGTCGTGGTCACGGTTGCCTGGAACCAGTGGCTGGAAATGTCCAGAGGCACCTCGACAGGCACCTCCGCGCCGGTGGCCAGGCGAAACGCCTCCCTGAAGTCCTCCGCCGACTCGAAATACTGCGTGCACATCGCCACGCCGGTCTGAGGCTGCACAGCAAACGGGCAAATCGCTGTGACCGTGTCGACGGTTTGGTTAGGGACCAGGGAGGCCAGGACCAGGTCCGTCGCCGTATTCACATTCAGGGGCCAGCGCCCTGACCCTTCAACCGCCCGGGGCAACGCGGTCACATGAGGCCGGAGGCGCTTCAGGATCTCCGGCGTGAAGCCCTTGACCGCCTGCAGCTCGCTGGTGGATGTAAGCCAGAAGTTGGCAGCCAGGTATTGGGGCGTCTGGCGGCTGTAATAGTCGTCTTCAGCGCCGTCGCCGTCGACCTGGGTGTCGGGGTCGATCCAGTCGACCACGGCGTCGGTCAGTTCCTGGGCGGTGACCTCATCGAGAGACGGCTCCGGGTCCAGGTCCAGCGACCGCAACAGGCGCACGAACTGCTCCTTCGCCTTGTCGTCGGGCTTCGATGACTGCTGATCCACCAGACAGTTCAGATCGAAGAGGCCCTGCTGATCCGCGAGCCAGCCCTCAAGGGTGCCCTCCTTGAACTCCCGGAGGAGCGGCTTGGCCCAGATCTCGTCTGTGGAATCGATGCCGCCGCTGCCGTCCTCTTTGGCGTCGTCTATCAGGACGGCCTTGGCCAGTTCTTCGCCACCCATGTCATAGAGGCGCGCCTGGTCCTGCAGGAGGAGTGTTTGCGTGCGCTGCAAGTCGACGCTGGTCGTCCAGAGCAGGTTGACCGCCAGCACGGTCGCAATGGCGACCACGAGAATCGCCGTCAGCACCGCGATTCCCGTCTCCTTCCGCGGAAAGCCAGAGTGGATCACTGGGCCACCTCGACCCACCGTTCGATTTCACCCAGGTCCTCGAGCTCCAGGACAAACTGGATGGCACGGGGTCGGCGTTCGCCGAGGGCTTCGAGCTGCGGCGGCGGCCACTGGTCGAAACGTTCGTGCTTGGAGTCGTAGTACCAGATCTCCAGCTTCCGGACCTCCGTCAGTATCTGCTCCCGGCGCGGCTCTTCCTGCAAGGGGTGGTCCATGACGGGCCAGTAGTCCCGAAACAACTTGCCGTCGTCCAGGCGGTACTGAAAGCGCTGCAGGGTGCCCCGAAAAGGCAACCCTGCGGGATTGCGCCAGCCACCCCGGCTGCCGCGGACCTCGAAGTCGATGTCATTGGTGACGAGTGGTTCCTCC
>JBDSWH010000224.1:0-7674 GCA_039926785.1 Gammaproteobacteria bacterium | reverse complement strand
TGCCTTTCTCAGAGGAGGAGGACCGGGCGACCGCGCTTGGTCTGCGCCCCATCAACCTGAGCAACAATGCGGATCCCATCTACTTCGGTATCGCGGCCACCAACAGTGTGGGCGACAACCAGGTCATTCCATTCCTGGATCCGGCGAAGGAGTCTTTCCTCGAGTACGACCTGGCCCGGCTGGTGTACTCCCTCGCCCACCCGAAGAAGCCCGTGGTTGGCCTCCTTTCCACCCTGCCCATGACTGCCGGCTTCGACCCCATGACGCAGCAGATCCGCCAGCCCTGGGTAGTGACGGACCAGCTGCGGCAGCTCTTCGACCTGCGCATGTTGCAGCCGGACCTCGACAAGCTGGACGACGACATTCAGGTGCTGATGCTGGTACACCCGAAGAACCTGCCCGACGCCACGCTCTATGCCATCGATCAGTTCATCCTGCGCGGCGGCCATGCCGTGATCTTCGCCGACCCCTACGCCGAAATGGACCAGGGCGACCCGTCGGACCCCATGGGTAATGAGGAGGGGGGCGGTGCAGCGGGACGCGCGTCGGACCTGAACAAGCTGTTCTCCGCCTGGGGCATCGGCATCGATGCTGGCAATGTGGTTGGTGACGACCAGTACGCCTTGTCCGTGAGTGGCGCGGATGGCCGGCCGACCCGTCACCTGGGGATCATCGGGGTGACGAAGGACGGTATGTCCCAGGAAGACGTGGTCACGAGCGGCCTGAACGCCGTCAATCTGGCGTTCGCCGGCCACATCACGCGGGCGAAGGGCGCAGCGGCGGAGGTCACCCCGCTCATCCAGTCCAGCGACAAGGCAGCCCTGATTCCGACCAGCCAGCTGGCCGGCGGCCCAGACCCCAACCTGCTCCGGAGTGGCTTCGAGCCCACGGGCGAGCGGTATACGCTGGCGGCCCGCATCAGTGGCAAGGTATCCAGCGCCTTCCCGGCCGATGCCCGGCCCGGGCATCTGGCTGCATCGACGGAATCGATCAACGTGCTGCTGGTGGCAGACGCCGACCTGCTGTCCGACCGGCTGTGGGCCCAGACCCAGGAATTCATGGGCCAGCGGCTCACGACGGCGTTCGCGAACAATGGGGACCTGGCCGTAAACGCCCTCGATAATCTATTGGGCAGCAGCGACCTCATCAGCATCCGAAGCCGGGCCACGTTCCAGCGACCGTTTACGCGGGTCGAGGAGATCCGGCGCCAGGCGGAGCAGCGCTTCCGTTCCGCCGAGGAGCGCCTGCAGGCGGAACTGCAGGAAGCCGAGGCCCGCCTCGGTGAATTGCAGGCCAGTCGCCCCGACCAGGGCACCGAAATCCTGTCGCCCCAGCAGGAGGCGGAGATCCAGCGCTTCCAGGCGCGCCGCCTCGAGCTGCGCAAGGAACTGCGGCAGGTACAGCGTGGCCTGGACCGGGACATCGAAAGTCTGGGCACGCGCCTGAAGGTGCTCAACGTCGGGCTGGTGCCGCTCCTGATCTCCGTGGCGAGCATCGTCCTGGTGCTCGTCCGGCGCCGGGCACGCCGGACCGGAGTACGCGCGTGAACCGTCGGTCGCTACTCGGGCTGGTCGGGATCCTCGTGGGGCTCGCCGTGTTGTTCGGCATCGCGCAACAGAGCCAGCGCGCCACCTCGCCGGCCGCAGGGCTCTTCCTGCCTGGCCTCAAGGACGAACTGAACGCCATCAGCAGGATCGTCATCACCGGCCCCGGCAATTCCACCGTCGCGACGCTGGATCGTGGTGCTGACTTCTGGACGGTGGCCGGGCGCAATAACTACCCGGCCGATATGAGCCGGATTCGCAAGACCTTGCTGGCGCTGGCCGAGGCCCGCATCGTCGAACAGAAGACGGCGGACCCGGATTACTACGATCGCCTGGGCGTGCAGGACTTGAGCGCCCCGTCCGCCGGCGGCGTGCAACTGACGCTCACTGGGGGCAAGTCACCCATCGACTTGATTATTGGCACGGCCCAGCCCGGCAGCCCGGGTCTCACCTATGTACGGCGCGCCGGGGAGGTCGGCAGCTGGCTGGTGACTGCCCAGTTCGACCTGACCAGGACGAGCCAGGACTGGATCGACCGGTCACTGACCAATATTCCTGCCGAGCGCATCCAGTCCGTCACGATCGAACATCCAGGGCTCGAGACACTGCGGGTGTCCCGGGCTCCCGGGCCGGCAAAGCCGGCTGGCACAGACGACAACCGTCCGGACGGCATCGTGGATTTCCGGGTGGCCGATGTGCCCGCCGGTCGTACGTTGAGTTACCCCGGAGTGGCCAATGGCGTCGCTGGGGCCCTCGCGGACCTGAAGCTGGAGGAGGTCCAGGGACGAGACACTCTCGGGACCAGCCCCGGCAAGCCTGTCGTCGCGCGCTTCGTCACGACCGATGGCCTTACTGTGGAAACCAGCGCCTGGCGGCTGGCCGATGGCACCCGGATCACCTTCACAGCCTCCGGCCAGGGTACGTCGGCGAAGGAAGCCGAGGCGATCAACGCCCGCCTGGGCGGCTGGGTCTACACACTGCCCGGCTACAGGACGGAGCAGCTCACCCGCCGCGTCAAGGAACTGCTGGCACCCGAGTGATTGGGGACATGCCTGATTGCGCAGTGCGCAATTAGGCATGTCCCCAAATTCCGGCGTGGGCTACGCTGTCCGGGTGATCGCCGACTACCTTGAGCGAATCCTGAAGGCCCGCGTCTACGACGTGGCGGTCGAGACCCCCCTTGAGCCGGCGCGGCGACTGTCGGTGCGCCTCGGCAACCAAGTGCTGATGAAGCGCGAGGACCTCCAACCGGTTTTTTCCTTCAAGCTTCGAGGCGCTTACAACAAGCTGATGCAACTGACTTCCGTGGAGAAAGCGGCGGGGGTCATCTGCAGTTCTGCCGGCAATCATGGCCAGGGCGTCGCGCTGGCGGCCCGGACCATGGGAGTGCGTGCGGTGGTGGTGATGCCCGTCACCACGCCGACAATCAAGGTCGATGCCGTCGTTGCCCTGGGCGCCGAAGTCGTCCTGCAGGGCATTACCTACGACGACGCCTACGGCCGCGCCCAGGAGCTGGTCGCCGCCGAGGGCTTGACGTTCATCCACCCCTTCAACGATCCGGCGGTCATCGCCGGCCAGGGCACGATAGGCATGGAGATCCTGCGCCAGCACCGGGGCTCCATCGATGCCGTCTTCGTGCCAGCGGGTGGTGGTGGCCTCATCAGCGGCATCGGCCTCTATATCAAGGCGCTATACCCGGAAATCCGCGTCATCGGCGTTGAACCGGAGGAATCGCCGACGATGCACTCCTCGCTCGCCGCCGGGCGGCCGGTCCGGCTCGACCGCGTCGGGATCTTCGTGGACGGCGTCGCGGTCCGTGAGGCAGGCGACGAGACGTTCCGGATCTGCAGGGAGGTGGTGGACGAGATCATCCTCGTGACGAACGACGAGGTGTGTGCCGCCATCCGGGACGTGTTTGAGGACACCCGGGCCATCATGGAGCCGGCGGGGGCGCTGGCCGTGGCAGGCATCAAGCGCTACGTGGAAACGAACCGGTGCCGGGACCAGACCCTTGTGGCGATCAACAGCGGGGCCAACATGAACTTCGACCGGCTGCGCTACATTGCCGAGCGCGCCGGCATCGGAGAGCACCGGGAGGCGCTGCTCGCCGTGCAGATCCCGGAGCAGCCGGGAAGCTTCCGCACCTTCTGCGAGACGATCGGCAACCGCTACATCACGGAATTCAATTACCGCTACAGCGATCCGGCCCGGGCCCGCATCTTCGTCGGTGTCGGGCTGACGGGCGGCGTGGCCGAACGCGCGCAACTCATCGCCCGCCTCCGGGAACTCGGTTACGCGGTTTCCGACTTGAGCGACGACGAGGTGGCGAAGCTGCACGTCCGCCACATGGTGGGCGGACTTGCCCCCGGCCTGCAGGACGAGCGGCTCTACCGCTTCGAATTCCTGGAACAGCCGGGTGCCCTGCTGGAATTCCTGCGTGCCTTCGGCAGCCGGTGGAACATCAGCCTGTTCCACTACACCAACCCGGGCTCCGATTACGGCCGGGTACTGGCAGGCATCCAGGTACCGGATGTGGAGATGCCCGGCTTTCTGGCCCACCTGCAGGGTACGGGCTACGAGTTCTGGGACGAAACCGGAAACTCGACCTACCGGATGTTTCTGGCAGGCTGACGCGTCAACTCCCGATTCGCGTCGAGATCGGCAGTTTCTTCGGGCTGCGCTTCCGCCCGGCGCGATGGACGATTGCGGAGTGTCGCCCCAGCCCACTTCGAGGTTGCGCCTGCAGGGTGAGGTCCATCACATCACCCTTCGTGGGCGCGATGGGCAGGCACTTTTCCTGGCGCCGGCCGACCGGGCGACCCTGGATGGCCTGGTGGGTGATGTGCTCCGGACGTTCCGCGCCCGGGCCCACGCCTACTGCTGGATGACGAATCACCTGCATTTGGTGGCGGAAGTCGCTCCGGCCCGTGCCAATCCCCTGGCCATCGAACTTGCAGACCGCTATTCGGCGGCCTGGTCGGGGGAGGCCGCGGCCAGAAGTCCGTTGTTCGCCCTTCCGCAGCCACCATTTCGCGTGCATGCCGACGCTTACCTGCTGCAGCTGATCCGCTATGTGCATCTGAATCCCGTTCGCGGGGGGCTGGCGCGGGACGCAGCGGACTACCCCTGGTCCGGACACCGCACCTACCTGGGTTACGGTGGCCCTGCCTGGCTGTCGACGGACCTGGGACTTCGCCTGCTCGGCGGGGACCTGCTCCGGGCCGTCGCAGCCTACCGGGTGTTCGTCGCACCCATTGGCACCCCGCACCACCGGGAAGCCTTGGTGGACTGCCGATTCTATCCGGGGCGGTATTGAAGCGCGCAGAATTCCGTAAGCTAGCAGCATGAACGCCGCCCCAGCAATCACCATCCGCCGGGCGAGGGACGCTGACGCCGTGGCCCTGGCGCTGCTGGCCGCCGACACCTTCGTCGAAACCTTCGGCCACTTGTACCAGCCGGAGGACCTGGCGAACTTCCTGGCGACGGAACAGACAGCGGTAAATTATCGCCAGCTCATCGCCAAGCCGGATGTCGGCGTCTGGGTGGCGGCCGGCAGCAGCGGGTCGCTCATTGGTTTCCTGACGGCAGGCCCCTGCAAGCTCCCGGTGGTGGATCGGGAGCCCGCGTCGGGCGAGATCCGGCAGCTCTACCTGCGCGGATCAGCCCAGGGACAGGGCCTCGGCTCCCGGCTGCTCGACACCGGACTGGCCTGGCTGCGGGACCGTGGCCGCGCGCCCCTCTACATCGGCGTCTGGTCCGGAAATTCCGGGGCGCAACGACTCTACGGCCGCTACGGCTTCGACAAGGTGGGCGAGTACGACTTCCCGGTGGGCAACCACATGGACCGGGAATTCATCCTCAAAGAGCGGGCAGTGGCGGTCAGGGGGCGCACTTCTTGAGCAGCACTTTGTCGAGCGGAAAACGCTTTGCCAGATTAAGTTTGGAGACACGGGCGTTGTAAGCGGCCATTGTGGCGTTTCCCTGGCCCGGCTGCACAGCCCCGAAATCCAGCTGAGCGACGCCCTTCTTCTCCCCGACGTTGAACGTGGCCACTGCCGGCTGGTCCCCGTCGAACTCCGTGATCAGTACGGCGAGGATGCCGGTGTAATCCGGGGCGAAATAGCCGGGACCCGCCATCTCGATGCCCCCGAGAGCCTGGGTGTCCTTGCCATTGACGACCGTGAGCTTGTCAGCGGCTACCAGCATGTGCACCGGCGCGGTACAGCCGCCCGTGGCTGGCACCCATTTGCCCACATACTCGGTGGGGACGGGTTCCGCGGCAGTAGCCGTGCCGGCGAACGCGGCGATGGCGAGGAGCGGAATCAGGATACGGTGACACATGGAGCCTCCCGGGTGACGAGTCGCAGCCGTTGGCCAGGTGAGTCTAGCGCAGGTTCGGTATTCTGTAAGAAGTGGCACTTGGCGCCCGCAACGCCCCGCAAAGGAGGCACGTCATGTCGTCCCGTAAAATCCAGCTTCACCGGGTTCTCCGGACCAGTCCGAAGAAGGTCTATCGCGCCTTCCTGGAACCGGACGCAATGAGCAAGTGGCTCCCGCCGTATGGCTTCACCTGCAAGGTGCAGCACATGGACGCGAGGGTCGGAGGAACGTTCAAGATGTCGTTCCACAACTTTACAAGCGGTCACGGACACTCCTTCGGTGGTGACTACCTGGAGTTGGTCCCGAATGAGCGCATACGGTACACCGACAAGTTCGACGACCCGAATCTCCCCGGCATCATGCAGGTGACGGTGACCCTCAAGCCCGTCATGTGCGGAACAGATCTCAGCGTCGTACAGGAGGGAATTCCGGAAGCGATTCCCCTCGAGATGTGCTATCTCGGCTGGCAGGAATCGCTTGTTCAACTCGCCACGCTGGTTGAGCCCGACATCCCGGGCTGACAGGCGCAGCACATCACTCAGGCCGTCGCGGCCTCCGGCGCCAGCCGGTTCCTGAAGGGAAACGGGAGATCGGGGATCGGCACGCCGAGAAACGGGCAGAGCTTTTCCCAGCCGTCGCCGTCGGGGATATTGATGATGAGGAGGTCCGACTTCCGCTTCTCGAAGTATCGGTCCAAGTCAGCCAGGTACTCCTCCCGGTGTTTCACCCAGCCTTCCCGATCCACCTTCCTGAAGGAGTAGTGGTAGTGGGGGCTCGTCAGGTTCTTCTCCACCTTGCGCTCGCGACTGTCCAGCCATGACTCCAAGTCGCGGGTGGTCAGGATAAAGCGGCTGTAGGGGTATTGCCGGTCCAGGAAGCGGTAGAAGTCCCGCCCGGCAAAGTCGGAAAACGCGTCGTACATGTCCAGGCCCTCGAGCACCCGGCGTCGCGCCTGGACATTGGTCCGCATGATGTCGTACAGCCGCGTGCCCTCGTGCTTGTGATGCACGGCTCGGATGCCCAGCAGGCACAGAGCCTCGGTCAGCGACGTGGTCCCGGCCCGGTTCAGGCCGATATTGAAGATGCGGTTGCAGCGGGCTGGCATGACAGGGTCGCAGTATAAAAGGCGGAAGGCTGCATAATCGAGGGATGGTGGAAACCCTCGACAACTGGCGCCAGTCCGGGGGCACCTTCGCCTGGCGGGGGCACGAAGTCTTCATCCGGCGCGGCGGGGATGCGGCAGCCCCCGTCCTGCTGCTGATCCATGGGTTTCCCACGGCCTCCTGGGACTACGCGCCGGTATGGGACGAGCTCACGTCCCACTGGCGGGTCCTGACGCTCGACATGCTGGGCTTTGGCTTTTCGGCAAAGCCCCGGGGTTACCCCTATTCCATTTTTCACCAGGCGGAACTTTGCGAGGCGTACCTGCGGGCAGAGTCGGTCACGACCTATCACGCGCTCGCCCACGACTACGGCGACACCGTGGCCCAGGAATTGCTCGCCCGGCAAGGAGACGCCGGTTCGGTCGGGCCCCGCCTCGCCAGCGTCTGCCTGCTTAACGGCGGGATTTTTCCCGAGGCCCACAGCCCGCTGCTCATCCAGAGGCTGCTCTCCTCGCCGCTGGGTCCGCTGGCCGCGAGGCTGTCCACGCGCGGCAGCTTTGCCCGTAGTATGCGACGCATCTTCGACCCGCAACGCCCGCCCACGCCGGCCGAACTCGATGGCCTCTGGGCACTCGTCACCCATGGCA
>JBDSWH010000223.1:0-3703 GCA_039926785.1 Gammaproteobacteria bacterium | reverse complement strand
AGGAAGACCGGGCCGAGGGCACCCGCCCGGTCCCGAAGCGCGGCCGGAACCCGGTAGCCCTCGAGCGACCGATGCAGCCAGCGTGCCCAGCCGGCGTCCGCATGGCTGTAGCTGATGAAGGCGACATAACGCATGGCCGGGCTGGATCCAGGCTCCGTCGGTCCCGCATTCTGTGTTAAGTAGAGTACCTCTAACCAGCCATTGCCAAGCCCGGAGGCCCCCATGAATTGCGGCACCCGTCAGCGCTGGACCAAAACCTGCTTGATCCTGGCGGAAGTTGGCCTGCTGGCCATCGCCGCGCCAGCCAGCCAGGCCCGGCCGCGGGTCGTCGTGGACTTCGGCGGCGAGACCGGCGAAGTCACCTCGAGCGGGGACTCCTGGGTCCTTACCTCCAACACCACGGTCTGCGGCGCCCTCTCCACGCTGCCCGCAGCCTGCGGCGTCACCCTCACCGGCAACTCCAGTACGGAAACCAAGCTGGGCTTCACGATCAAGATCGGCGCCACGTCCTACGATTCGCTGTTCATCAACAAGAACGGCTTTGTCACCTTCGGCTCGGCACTGCCGGGCACGACCTTCACGCCGGCAGCCAGCATCGCGGCCCTGGCCCAGATCATCACGGCCAACGGCACGGTGACACGCCCCTTCATCGCTCCCTTCTATGCCAACCTGACCGTGCCCTCCGTGGCGATCTCGGAGTTCGCGCCGTTCGGCGGCGGCTCGAGTTACTTCCGGGCCACGGCCGACCCCATCGCGCCCTACGCGGCAGATGGCCGCGTGCCGGCCTTCGCCGTGACGTGGATCGACGGTGACTTCAATATCAATCCCCAGATTGCCACCCAGATCGTGCTGTACTCGGCCGGCAACAACGCGGACTTTTACCTGCGCGTACGCTATGGCAACGACGATTCCGACTCGTTCACGGCGCTCGCCGGCTTTTCGCTGGTTACCGGCCTGCCCGGCGACATCGCCACGCTGGCCAGTCCGGTCGGCGGCGCCAGTGCCAATCTGAACAATTACTTCTTCGTGTTCCGCAACGGGCACTTGGTGCCCTCGGTCGACACCGATGGGGACGGCGTGCTGGCGGGCATCGACAACTGCAGCGCGCTCTCCAACGCCAGCCAGTGCGACAGCGACGGGGATGGGTACGGCAACCTGTGTGACGCTGATCTGGGCCCCGGCACCGGCAACGGGTTCACGAATAGCCAGGACACCACGCTGTTCCGCGCACAGCTGGGCCAGCCCAGCGTTGCGCCGGGCTACAACAAGGCAGACCTCAATTGCAGTGGGGCGGTGAACAGCCAGGACACCACGCTGTTCCGCGGCCTTCTCGGTCTACCGCCGGGGCCATCGGGCTTTCACCCTTAGCGCCAGGCGCCACCAGCGCCATTTGCCACATGCCGGCTAGGAGCCGCGTCGACCTTTCAGCTTTTGCGCGGCCCGATAGCGGGCGGACGCCTCCACCAGCTGCTGCTGGGCGTGGGAGAGGTCTTCCTGAGTGGACGCGCCCCCCAGGGCTTCTTCGGCCCGCTTGCGGGCCTCGTCTGCGGCGGCCTCATCGAGCTGCTCGGCGCGGAGCACGGTGTCGGCGAGCACGGTGATCTTCTTCGGCTGCACCTCAAGGATGCCACCCGTCACGTAGAAGTACAGTTCTTCCTGACCCTCGCGCTGCACGCGGAGGTCGCCGGGCCTCAGCATCGTCAGCATTGGCGCGTGGCGGGGCGCGATGCCCACCTCGCCCATTCGGGCCGGCGCAATCACCAGGTTGGCTTCGCCCGACCAGATCGAACCTTCGACACTGACGATGTCGACGTGAATGGTGTTCATTACTGCAGCGTCTTCGCCTTGGCGACGGCCTCTTCGATGGTGCCAACCATGTAGAAGGCCTGCTCGGGCAGGTTGTCATAGTCACCGTCCACGATGCCCTTGAAGGCGCGGATGGTGTCCTTCAGGGAGACGTACTTGCCGTCCTGGCCCGTGAACTGGGAGGCGACGAAGAAGGGCTGGGACAGGAAGCGCTGGATCTTGCGGGCCCGGGTGACGGTCTGCTTGTCTTCCTCGGACAGCTCGTCCATGCCAAGAATCGCGATGATGTCCTGCAACTCCTTGTAGCGCTGGAGCACGGCCTGCACGGCGCGGGCCACGTCGTAGTGTTCCTGGCCGATGACGTTCGGGTCGAGCAGGCGGCTCGTGGAGTCGAGCGGGTCTACGGCGGGGTAGATGCCCAGCTCCGCGATGTTGCGCGAGAGCACGAGGGTGGCGTCCAGGTGGGCGAAGGTCGTGGCCGGGGACGGATCGGTTAGGTCGTCCGCCGGCACGTAGATGGCCTGGAAGGACGTAATCGATCCCGTGTTGGTCGACGTGATGCGCTCCTGCAGGACCCCCATCTCCTCGGCGAGGGTCGGCTGGTAACCCACCGCGGACGGCATGCGGCCCAGGAGTGCAGACACCTCGGTGCCGGCCAGGGTGTAGCGGTAGATGTTGTCGATGAACATCAGCACGTCGCTGCCTTCGTCGCGGAAGAACTCGGCCATGGTCAGGCCCGTGAGCGCCACACGCAGGCGGTTGCCGGGCGGCTCGTTCATCTGACCGTAGACCAGGGCTACCTTGTCGATAACGCCGCCGTCCTTCATCTCGTGGAAGAAGTCGTTGCCTTCGCGCGTGCGTTCGCCGACGCCGGCGAACACGGAGTAGCCGGAGTGCTCGACGGCGATGTTGCGGATGAGTTCCATCAGCGTCACGGTCTTGCCTACGCCGGCGCCGCCGAACAGCCCGATCTTGCCGCCCTTGGAGATGGGCATGATCAGGTCGATGACCTTGATGCCCGTTTCCAGCAGCTCGGTGGCCTTCGCCTGGTCCGCATAGCTCGGGGCAGCGCGATGGATCGGCCAGCTCTCGGTGTTCCCGATGGGGCCGGCTTCGTCGATGGGATTACCCAGCACGTCCATGATGCGGCCGAGGGTCTTGAGGCCAACCGGGACGGAGATCGGCTTGCCGGTATTGGTGGCCATCAGGCCACGCTTCAGGCCTTCGCTGGCGCCCATGGCAATCGTGCGGACCACGCCGTCACCGAGCTGCTGCTGCACCTCAAGGGTCAGGTTGGCGTCCGCGATCTTCAATGCATCGTAGATCTTCGGGATGGAATCCCGCGGGAACTCCACGTCCACGACGGCGCCGATGATCTGTACTACCTTGCCTGTGCTCATATGTCTTCCTTTAGCCTCTTCGTACCCGTAGTAGCGCCTTGAGGCGCGACTTCCGGTCTCGTATCAAAAAATGGATCGCGCCTGAAGGCGCTCCTACGGCGCGCCTACCCGCTTACCGCGGCGGCGCCGCCGACGATTTCCGAGATTTCCCGCGTAATGCTAGCCTGGCGCGCCTTGTTGTATTCCCGTTGCAGCTTGTCGATGAGCGTGCCGGCGTTGTCGGTGGCGGCCTTCATGGCCACCATCTTCGAGGCCATCTCGCAGGCCACGTTCTCGACGAGACCGCGGTACACCTGCGTCTCGATGTAGCGCGTCAGCACGCCGTCCAGCAGCTCGATCGCGCCCGGCTCGTAGATGTAGTCCCAGGTCTGCTGAAGCTCGCTGGCATCCACATGCTCGACAGGCAGCAGCTGCTGGATGTCGACCTTCTGGCTCATGGTGTTGATGAAGTCGTTGTAGACCAGGTAGAGGCGGTCGATGCGGCCTTCCCGGTAGGC
>JBDSWH010000222.1:0-20126 GCA_039926785.1 Gammaproteobacteria bacterium | reverse complement strand
GCCGTGTTCACGACCAGCCAGCCACCCGGCAGGTCCAGCCACGCAAATGTCGTACGGCGACGGGTTAGCGCCCGCGCCCGCAACTCGTCACCGACGCGAACCTTCAGTTCCCGCATCTGGCGTCGCCCGACCGGGTGGCCCTGCTGCTGCTCCAGTTCGAGCGCCCGCTCCTTCGCCACCTGGACGATGATCGAGGACGGCAGCAGCTTTTGCTCCACGCCGAGACAGAGAAGATGCTGCCCCGCCTGCGTGTACAGCGTGCGCTGCTCGTAGCCACAGGCGACGAACCCGCGAGTCTGCATGTCGAAGGTGCCGCAGGCCTGGAGGGGACGTCGATCGAGCGCGGCTTCTAGGTCAGCGGCGGCCAGCGTGAAACCGGCGGGCAGCCGGTAGAGCATCAGGTTCTTGAACAGCACAGGTCAGGATCGGGTGGCTGGGGGGCCGGCAGTATAGCGGTCACGCGCGGGTCGGGTGTCGGCCCGCCACAAACGCTGAGCCCGCCGCACCTCGAAGGAGACGGGACAGCGGAACTCGGCGAAATCCTCACTCTGGGGCTCCCAGTCCCAGGCCGCGAAAGGCGCGGGGCTCGACCGGCCCCAGGCCAGGGCCACCGTGCCGGACGGTTCGTCCAGCAGGAACAGGCGCACATCCCGGCGGCGAATGTCCCAGTCGCCGCGCACCGCATCGAGAATGAGCGGCCCGGCCCGGGCGAGCAGTCGCCACTCGCCGTGCACCGCCGGATCGAGCAGCCAGCACTCGTGGAGGCCCGGATGACGTTCGCGCAACCGCGCGAGAAAACGCTGGAAATCCGGCGTCAGGGGCAACTCCGGTTGCGCGGGCCAGAGGGCATGGCCGGCCCCTCGCCACCAGTGGGCCGGCGGCAGTCCGGTGGCGGCCACGTAGCCGAACAGCACCGCGAGACCCAGGAATAGTAGCGCCCTGGCGGCGTCGAAAACGAACGTCGGCAGGTCCTGAACCTGGAGAGGCCCTGCGCGGATCAGCAGGACGATCGCCACGACGGCGGCAGCGGCGAGCAGGCCGGACAGTACTCGGAGCCAGGCCGGGATGACCCGCATAGGTGGGCTAGTAGTGGGGCGGGATCTCCCCCCGCGGCCCCCCTGTTGCCTCCGTGACGGCCTCCGTAGCGGCTTCCAGCGCCTCCAGCTGTTGCGCCAGGTCCTGGTTTCGCTGGAGCACCCGGTCCAGCTGCTGTTGATGGCGGTAGAGCACGTCGCTCAATTCCTGAACGGCACGCTCCAGATGGGCGCACTTGATTTCCAGGGCTTCGAGACGGGCGGCATCGGTCATGCGCTATATTCTAGGGCCGGAACCGTGGCCCACCACCGGAGAGTAACCCATGAATCGCCTGCGCAAGCTGGCCCGCTACGGGCAAAGCTACTGGATGGACAATCTTTCCCGTGACCTGCTCCGGAGTGGTGACCTGCCGCGGCGGATCGAGGCCGAAGACCTCCGCGGCATCACGTCGAACCCGGCCATCTTCGGCCAGGCCATCGGCGGGAGCACCGCGTACGACGCACAGATTGCGAGCGGGGCACGAAGCGGACGGTCCGCCCAGCAGATCTACGAGGAACTCACCACGGCGGACATCCGGGACGCCTGTGACGCCCTGCTCCCCGTTTACCAGGAAACCGGCGGCCTGGACGGTTACGTCAGTCTAGAGGTGTCGCCGCTGCTGGCCCGGGATACATCCGGTTCAATCGCCGAAGGGGCGCATCTCGCGAAGCTGGTCGACCGGGCCAACCTCATGATCAAGATTCCGGGAACGGCCGAGGGAGTGCCCGCTGCGGAGGAACTCATGTTCCGGGGCATCAACGTCAACTTCACCCTGCTCTTCAGCATCGAGGCCTACCAGGCCGTTGCCGACGGGTGGCTGCGCGCGCTGGAGCGGCGCAAGGCCGCGGGTCAGCCTGTCAACAACGTGGCGTCCGTTGCCAGCTTCTTCGTGAGCCGGATCGACACGCTGGTGGACCAGTTGTTGAGTCATCGGGTCCGGCCGGATGGCAGCTCGGCGTTCGAGCCACACCCGGCGACCGTGCAGGGGAAGGTGGCTGTGGCCAATGCCAAACTAGCCTACGCGGCGTTCCGCCGCCTGACCGCAGGCGACCGGTGGCAAGCCCTCCAGGCGGCAGGGGCACGGCCTCAGCGGCTGCTCTGGGCGAGCACGGGCACCAAAAACCCGGCCTATAGCGACGTGATGTACGTGGAGCCGTTGATTGGCGAGTACACGGTGAACACCATGCCCGCGGCTACGGCCGCGGCCTTCGATGACCACGGCAAACCGGGCAAGAACCTGACGCGGGCCGTGCCCCAGGCCCGCAAGGTGCTGAAAGACCTGAAGGCGCTGGGCATCGACCTGAAACGCGTCACCTGGCAGCTGGAAAACGAGGGCATCCAGAAGTTCATCGAGCCCTTCGACAAGCTGCTGGCCGGTATCGAGGCCAAACGCCAGGCTCTTGCAGGGCAATAGGCGGCCCCGGCGGGGACCCGGGGACCGTTCGGTTGACCGGAGCGTGGATATGGCATACCGTCGGCCCCGCAATTGGCGTTTTTGGCCTGCCTTGGACTCAAGAAGATTCCCGCTCGGGATATTCCACGACTAATGCTTCCCAGATATTCCACGTTGTACGGATCCGCTTCCCCCGCTTTCGGGCAGGGCGCAGCAGACCCGGTGTTGTTTATTTCTTTTTATTTTGCTTAAGGAAGACTGACGAAATGGCTACAGGTACTGTCAAGTGGTTTAACGCCCAGAAGGGCTATGGGTTCATCCAGCCGTCCGACGGCTCGAAGGACGTTTTCGTGCATGTGACTGCCGTTCAGGCGGCAGGGCTCGCGACCCTCAATGAGGGCCAGAGCGTGACTTTCGAAGTCACCAACGAGCGCGGCAAGCCGGCAGCTGCGAATCTGCGGGCGTCCTGAGGTCGATTCCGCAGGAAACTGCGGCAGCGATCCATCGGATCAGAGGCCCCGGCTAGTCCGGGGCCTTTTTTTTCGTCCCGGTGTTTACACCCCGGGCTTCACCACCCCCAGGGCGGCGGCGGCCAGCAGCGCCACCCCGATGGCCAGCGCGTAGGGTTGGCTGCGGGCCAGACTGGCCCGCATCGCATTGTCAACTTCGGCCGTCGCGCCGCCGGTTGCGAGTTGCACAAGGCCCTCGCGCAGCGGCACCAGACGGGCACGCTGCAACTGGCCGAACAGCAGCACCACCGCGAACAGCAGCAACTTCGCACCAACGTAGGGCGCCAGGGCAAGCTGCCCGGTGACGGTCGAGTACGCCACCGAGACGGGAATTGCGATGATCAGCGCCCATCGCAGCCAGGACTCCATCTGACGGGCGGTGGCGCCGAACAGTGTGCCATCGCGCAGGACGGCTGCGAGCACCAGGATCAGCCACACGGGCCCGAGCAGCACGATGCCGGCCATCTGCCACCAGGGATGCACGAGGCCGACGTATTCCGACAGGAGTCCGCCCACCGTGAGCATCAGGCTGATGGCCAGCCGGGGAATGACGTCCACGAGGGTCATCATCTGTCCCGCGACGACGCGTTGCTCCACCGAGGCCCCGGCCTCCACGGTCTTCCGGCTCCACACCTGCACCGCCACGTCGGGCCCAAGCCAGAACACGAACAGGAACACGTGCAGGAATTGCAGCAGCTCGTAGCTCGTCACACCGTCGTGCATGGGGCCTCCGGATCAGCGAAAGAGGTTAACATGCCGCCCTCAAGCGCGAGACCTTCCGAGGATCCGGTACTGTGGCGGAACATGAAGTGATGTGGATTGGCCGCCGGCCTGCGGCCATGGCGCCGGTGGAGCATGCTTCAGCCAGCGAGGACTTTGCCGAGGCGGTGACTGCGGCGTGCCAACGTTGTGGCTGCGACGTGGAGGACTACGTGGCGGCGGCCGGCGTCTACGGCAGCTGGCTGGTGCGCTTCGGCCTTGGCGGCCAGCGGCAGCGGCTGGTCTGGAACGGCAAGGATGGCCGGCTGGTCCTCGAGCAGGCCACGACCGGCCCGGACTGGACCGAACTGGGGAACCAGGCGGTTACGGTGCGCGACCAGAACCACTTCGTGACCGCGGTCCTCAATCTCCTCGGAAGCGACGGCGATGGCGCGCAAACCTGACCCGGTAATTCCGGACTCCCCGACCCCTTATCCGGCCCTGGTGCACGTTCACGGGCCCGACTGCCATCACGACGATGATCATCAGCATGGCCCTGCCGTGGAAACGTATCGGCGCGAGACCCCGAAGGTGGGCCGCAACGACCCCTGCTCCTGTGGCAGCGGCAAGAAATACAAGAAGTGCCACGGCGCCTAGGCGGCCGTAAAAGCGCCTTCAGGCGCGATGAGCCTAGCGATCGCGCCTGAAGGCGCTCCTACGACAAACGCCTGCGCCGCCGGCGGGCCAGCAGCGGCACCAGAAGCAACAGCGATCCCGCATCCATGGCGCTGCTCCCCGGGAGCGGCGTGCTATCCGCTGTGGTGGTGCTCGTAAAGGTGTCACTGACGCCGCCCACCGTCAGCGTGGTGCTGGTCTCGGTAGACAGGCTCGCTGACGAAACGTGCCGTATGCAAATCGTGTTGCCGTCTTCCACCGTGCCGGCACTGCTTGTGAAGCCACCCGTGCAGTTGACCTGGTACTGGCCGTTCTGGCTGATCGTCACCCTGCTGGGCCCGGTGATCCCGGTGATCAGCACCGGAGCGGCGTAGATGGTGGTCAGGGTCGGCACGTCAACCTGATCCGCGAAAACGAAGGTATCGGGAACCGTCTCCCCGGTAGTGACGGTGAAGGTTTCCGTCTTGCGGTTGCCGACCCCGTTGCCACCGATCGTGATGGTGGCCACCACGCTCGTCAGGTCACTGTCTGCCGAAAAGACCGACACGCAGATGGTTTCGCCGGGCTCCAGAGTGTCGCCGCTCAGTGCGTTAACGCTGCCGGTGCACCCCCGTGAAAATCCCGGGGTGGGGAACGGACCGGGCGAACCGATGGTGCCGCTGACCAGGATGCCGACCTTTGAGTCAACGCCGGTGACCGTTATGGGATTCGACGTAACGACGGTATTGCGCGCCACGCCCGTCTGGGTCGTAAAGCTGAAGTCGTCGGGCACCTGGTCACCGACCTTCGTCGTGCTGGTGAAGGTGCCACTCACGGTGCCGATCGTGAGCACGGTAGCCACATCTTCGCTGCTATTGAACGACGACTGGTGCCGCACACAGATCGCCTGGCCATTGCTGATGCTCGACTGGGCGGCGGTAAAGGTGCTCGTGCAGCCGATCGAATACTCGCCGTTGGCCACCGTCACGGGGCTGGCGATATCGATCCCGGTGATCGTCGCGGGGGCCGAGGTGACGTCGGTGAGCAGCGGAACCCCGGTCTGACTGGGGAAAGTAAATGCGGCCGGCACCGCATCCCCCGCGAGCGTCGTGCTGGTGAATGTGCCGGCAACGCCCCCCACCGTTAGAACCGTGTTCGTGGCTGTTCCCCCGGTTGATGCCGATGTGTGCCGGACGCAGACGGAGGTGTTGGGCGCCAAGGTGCCCGCCGCCGACGTAAAGCCGCCACTGGCGCAATTCTTTGAATACGTACCGCCGGAGACGGTGATGGTCGCGGCCGTGTCGTACCCCGTAAGGCTGATCGCGCCGGAAGTGAGCGTCGTGCCCAGCGGCACGCTGGTCTGCGCCGGGAAACTGAAGCTGTCCGGCGTGGTATCGGTCGCGCCCTCGGTGGTACTGGTAAAGGTGTCCGAAGTGCCCGTGAGGCCCGAGGCCGCGCCAACGGTCAGCGTCGTATTGGTGGCGGTCCCGCCGATGGCCGATGACGTGTGGCGAACGCAGACCGTGGCCGCGGGCGCTACGGTGCCGGGGGCCGACGTGAACGAAGCGGTGCAGCCGACGGAATACTCGCCACCGGACACGGTTATTGGCGCCGTGTCAGTGAACCCGCTCAGTGTGACGGGAGCCGACACCGTGAGCGTGGATTTGGCGACGCCGGTCTGGTCGACGAAGGTGAAGGCATTGGGTGTGATGTCGCCGCCGGTCGTCGTGGTGAACGTGTCTTCGATGGTGTCGCCCTTGCCGACCGTAAGCGTCGTGTTCGTTGTCGCGCCGGGGGTCGCCGACGCCGTGTGCCTGACACAGATCTGGGTGCCGGGATCGACCGTAGTCACCGACACGGTGTACGTGCCGGTGCAGCCCACCGAGAACGAGCCGCCCGTGACACTGACGTCCGTGCGGATGGCAAGGCCCGTCAGCGTGATGGGTGCCGAGACAATCGCCGTGTTCACCGCCACGCCCGTCTGGTCGACAAAGCTGAACTGGTCGGGCGTCGCGTCACCGGTGATGACTGCGAACTGGCCAGCGGTGCCGCCGACCGTTAGGAAGGCACGGCTGTCGGCTGTGCCGTTGTCTGGCGTCGTCGTCCGTACGCACACGGACTGACCGTTGCTGATCGTTCCGGGCGTGGAGGTGTAGGTGGAACAACCGATCGCGTACTGGTCGCCACTGGTGACGCTGATGGTTGCTGGGGCGTCGATACCCTGGATGGTCACGGCGTTCGACGTGGCCGTGATACCGGTCTCGAGGCCGGTCTGGGTCGTGAAGGCAAACGGGTCCGGCGCGGTGTCCGCGCCGTCCGCCAGGTCGGTGGCGGTGAAGCGCGCGGCGGCGAAGGCGGAGTCCTCGCCTGCTACGATCCGGAGCCCGGCGACCGCGACGTCACCGCCGGCGAGGACCTTGAGGGAGTTGACTCCCACGGCAAATACCCCGGCGAGCTGGCTCTGGGCAAGCCCGTTCGGGCTGATCTGGACCGGCTTGAACCCGGCGCCCGTCAGCACGATGTCACCGGACGGGCGGACGCCGAGCCCGGTGGGTACCCCGTTCGATGCGTCATCGGCGAGCGGTGCGTAGCCGCCCGAACCAAACGTGGCGTCAAGCTCGCCGGCTGACGTCAGGCGTCCAAGAAGGCCCTTCGTAGCCCCGGCAACGGCCTTCCCGGCAAACAGGATCCGCCCATCGCTGAGAACGGCGAGCTCCGTGATCGCATCGTCGGACGGAATGGGGCCCGTGGCGGTATCAAAGGTGAAGAAATTGAAACTTGCAATGCCATCGGTCGCGAAGTTGCCGTCCGGGAGACCGGCGCTGGTGAAGCGCACCAGCGTCAGGTCACCGCCGCCACCACCGGCGAGGATGGCGTCGCCGGGCAGGATAACAAGGGCATTGAAGCTGAAGTCAGCGCCATCCGGCGCCGCGAGGGGATTTGGTACCACCGTGTTGGTGAAGCCGGGAATGGCGTTGCCGGCGCTGTTGAGCCCCGCGATGAAGCCGACGCCGGCGCCCGACACGGTGGTCCCGGAGCCGGCAATGATAATGCTGCCGTTGCTGCGCACTGCCACCGCATTGCCTGCCGGATTAGTAACACCCGCCGGCGTCAGTAACACCACGCCATTGGTGCCGAAGCTGTTGTCGGGAGCCCCGTTCGCGTCAAATCGCGCGACGAAGGCCTGGGTGGGCTGCTGTGGCGCGGCCTGCCACGTTCCGGCCACCACAATCTTCTGGTCGACGGGCTGGATCACCACGGCTCGACCGACGCCACCACCGCCGTTCGTGGCACTGACTCCGGGGAGGAAGGTCACCTTGCCGCCAGAACCGAAGGTGGCGTCGATAGCGCCCGTCGTGCCGTCGACCCGGGTCAGGGCCACGTAGTCGAGGGTGTCCGCGCCTGCCGTCTGCCGGCTGGTCCCCACCAGCAGCAGCGCACCATCCGCCTGCTCGGCGAGATCGAACCCAGTATCCGTGCCGGTGGTGAAATCCACCTGGGCGATGCCGTCGGTGTCGAAGCTGGTGTCCAGCGTCAGCGTGGCTCCCGCCAACTGCGCCTGCAGGGCTAGCCCAAGGCCCAAAGGCGCGAGCAGCGAGACCAGGGACGGGCGGCGATTCTTGTTCTTCATGGGTGGCACCGGGGCATGGACGAGCGTACCGCTCGCGGCCCATTCTAAGAGGGGTGGGACTCCGGCACAATTTCGCAGATGTCAAATGAGCGGCCAACCGTTGAGGTTCTGCCTGAAGAGGTGGAACTGACCGCCATCCGGGCCCAGGGCGCCGGCGGGCAAAACGTCAACAAGGTGGCCAGTGCCATCCATCTGCGCTTCGACATCCGGGCATCATCGTTGCCGGATGCCGTCAAGGCCCGGCTCCTCGCACTGGACGACAGGCGCCTGAGCCGCGACGGCGTCCTCGTGATCAAGGCGCAGCGCTTCCGCAACCAGGAGCAGAACCGGGACGACGCCCTCGCCCGCCTGAACGAGCTGGTGGCAGCCGCCAGCCGGGTGCCCCGGCACCGGGTGGCGACGAAGCCCACCAAAGGCTCCCGTCAGCGTCGGCTTGACCACAAGAAACAGCGCGGCAGCACCAAGTCCCTGCGGCAACGTCCTGAGGAGTAGGAGCGGATCCTGAGGAAGTAGGAGGGGCTTTAGCCGCGATCCGGCCCGGGACAGTGTCGATCGCGGCTAAAGCCGCTCCAACACCGGGAGTATCCGCTCCCCGATGAGCCGGATCGATGCGGCCGGCTCCGCGTAGAGCCGCAGGGCCACGCCACCGAGTCCCGCCGCCTGCAGGTGCCGGAGCTTTGCCAGCACCGGCTCGAGGTTGTCCGGGGATCCCGCAATCGTCACATTCTCCACGAGCGCGTCCAATACCCGGTCCGGCACGCCATCGACCTGCGGGCTGCCAGCGGCGAAGGCCCGGGCGAAGGCCGCCTGGCTCGCCATGACCAGGGCTACGTCGTCGGGTGACAGGAATCCCGCCAGCAGCCAGGGGCGGAATATTCCCCGCAGCAGCAGCCAGCGGCGACCCTCCGCAAGCGCCTGCCGCCGATCGGCGTGGACGTGCCAGGCAGTGAAGGCGGTGGTGTGGAAGTCCGGACGCTGGCGGCCACCCGCAGCGAGGGCGGCGTCCAGGTTACCGATGGCGGCAGCCGCAGGCCCCGGTGGCATGTCGCTCATCATGCAGCCGTCGGCGCAGCGGGCCGCCATGTGCAGCATCTGGGGCTGGCTGGCTCCCACAAGAACTCTCGGCGGCGGCGCTTCCAGCCAGCGCAGCTGCAGGTTGCTGACGCGAAACAGCTCACCGGCATAGCTCACCTGCTGCCCGCTGGCCGCCGCACGGATGATCTCGACACACTCACGGACCGCGCGCACGCGCCGCTCGGGGCGGATGCCCAGTGCCTGGAGCGCCTCACCGCCACCTCCGATCACGATCTGCGCGCGGCCGGTGGCCATTTCATTCAGGGTGAGCAGCGCCGACGCGATTTTCACGGGGTGCGTGTCGAACGGATTCACCGCAATGGGCCCGAGCCGAATGCGGGACGTGGTCTGCGCCAGCAATGCCAGATTGGTAAACGGGTCCCGGGAATCCAGCAGGCTGGAGACCCAAACCCCGTGCAAGCCGAAGCGCTCGGCAAGCCTGCCCAGCTCGGCCAGCTCCCGCGGCTTGGCGCGGGTGTCGAGAATGACGTCGATTTGCATGCGGGTTTCGCGGCTGAAGCCGCTCCCACCAGGAAGCTGGAGAATTATGCCTCAGTAGTCAGGCGAAGGGCTGGCTGGTCGGCCGCCGCGGCCGCAGCTGCTCCACGAGTACGGCGAGTTCGTCGCGCTCCCGCTGGAGCTGGGTCATCTGGGATGTCGTGACCGTGGTTCCGGACTCGGACACGTCCAGCTCCAACCGGGCATCCTTGAGCTGCAGGCTGACCTTCGACAGCTCCTCGGTCCGGTCGCTCAGCTGGGCGAGCGAGGTGTCCACCCGGAGCGAAGCCTCGCGGACTGACGCCTCAAGCGCCTGGACCCGGAGGTCACGATCGGAAATCTGGTTGCGGAGCACGGCCATTTCCGCGGCGGCGGCCTTGGTGGCCCTGTCGTGTTGCTCCCGCTCGAACCGGGCCTGGTCAAGGAGCTTCTGCGTGATACGCAGTTCTTCGAGCAGCGCCTTGTGCCGTTTGTCGGCTTCCGGAGTGAGCTCCAGCCCCGGTGCGACAGCGCCGAACGCGGGTTTGCGGGCACCGTCGCCAAACAGGCTTTCCTTGAGCGGCCCTCCCGAGCGGATAACGATGAAACCCACAACGCTGGCACTCAGGATGATGCCAAACAGGAGTCCGATGAAGATGAGGCCCGCGAATGCCACGGTCAGCAATCCACGAGAAGGTCGTCGCCCTGATCCAGGGCCGGCGATGCGCCGAGTTTCATGGGGGCGCGCGACTTGGTGGTCATCTCCTTGCGAAGAGTCTCCACCATCGTGTTCAGGTCGTCCCGTTCGCGCTCGAGCCGCGTGATCTGGTCCATCACCACGTCGGATCCCACCTGGGTGACACCGAGTTCGTTCTGCACATCACGCAGCTGCACATGGGTACGGACCATCTCCTCGGCGCGGTCCGCCAGTTCCTGGCGCAGCCGTGCCACCTTGCCGCAATCGTGCTGGACTTCGGCCTTGAGCTTGCGAAGGAGTTCTTGCTGGCTGGCTGTCTTATCGCGCAGGTAGGTAAGTTCCGTGGCCGCCTTGCCCATCTCGGCGCTTAAGGCCTCGCGCTCCGACCGGGCCTGGTCGGCCGTGCGCTGCGCGACGCGCAGGTCGGCATCGAGGCCCCGTATCCGGTGGTGCAGTTCGTCGGCCCGCTTACCCAGGGGACGGTTGGCGAAGGACGAAAGGAAGCGCGACAGCAGGGCGCCCGCAGCGAATCCAGCCACCGCCGCCGCGGCCATATAAAAATTCGCCAGCAGGATTCCGCCAAACATAACGGGGAGGTTAGCCGCCGCGCGCCCGGGGCAACCATGCGCCAGTTCTCAGTCGGCGACCGCGGAGGCCGGAACCGCGGGCTGCTTCACGTTAGGGGGCAGGGCATAGGCCAACACGTAGTCGTCGATGCCCTTGGAGTCGTACCAGGAATGGCCGCCGGCGGCGAAGACCACAAACTGCCGGCCGTTGGCCTCGTACGTCATGGGAGTCGACATGGCGGACGTTGGTGCCCGGTGCTCCCACAGGAGTTTGCCCGTGTCGACGTCGTAGGCGTGCAGCCGGTTGTCCGGAGTGGCGCCGATGAAGATGAGCCCGCCGGCGGTGACGATCGGGCCACCCGCCGAGGGTCCCCCCAGGTCCAGCGGAATCGGCACGGGCATCAGCTTGTCGAGCTTCCCGAAGGGAATCTTCCATTTGATCTCGCCCTTCGCCATGTCGACGGCCACCAGCATGTTCCAGGGTGGCTTGGTGCAGGGCGTGAAGGACGGGGACATCAGCGGGCCCTGCTTGACGCCGTAGGGGGTACTGCCCAGGTAGCCCGGCTTCTGCAGTGGACCGCCGGCTTCGGGACGCTTGGCGTACTCCGGGTCGACCTGGTCCCGCGGAAGGAATTGCACGTAGTAGGGAATCTGCGACACGGGCGTAATGAGCAGGTTGCGCGCAGGATCGAACGCGCCACCGCCCCAGTTGGCGCCGCCACCGATCTGCGGGTACATGACGGTGCCTCTGGACGTGATGGGCTCGTAGTGTCCGCCGTAGCGCATTGACTCGATCTTCTTCCGGCAGGCGTTCCTGTCCACGAACGTGAAGCCCCACGCGTCGTCGGGGGAGATCGTGTTGCGCACGAGGACGGGGGGCTTCGAGGGAAATGGCTGCGTGGGCGAGAGCCGCTCGCCGACCACTTCGCTGTCGGTGGGTACCGGTCTTTCCTCGATCGGAAATAGCGGGACGCCCGTGTCCCGGTTGAACGCGAACACCATGCCGGTCTTTACCAGCTGGATCACCGACGGGATGACCTGGCCGTCCTTGCGGATGTCCACCAGGATCGGGGGCGAGCCCACGTCCCGGTCCCACACATCGTGATGCAGGGTCTGGAAATGCCACACGACCTGGCCGGTGGATGCGCGGAGCGCGATGATCGAATTGGCGTAGCGGTTGTCGCCCGGGCGATGGGCGCCCCAGAAGTTCGGCGCCGGCGCTGCGGTGGGGATGAACAGCAGGTCGCGACTGCTGTCTGCTGACATGGGCACCCAGGTGTTGCCGCCACCGACCTCGATCGGTGTTGGCTCGAAACCGGTCGCCGCGTTGCGCACCAGCGGGTCGAAGCTCCAGCGCAGGGCCCCCGTACGAGCGTCGAAGCCGCGGATGGCGCCGTTCACGGAGCTCGAGCTCCGGAACTTGTTGGCGAACGAAGAGACGGCGACAATGCCGTTGACCGCGGTGGGCGGCGACGCGAGCTGGGTGAGTTCGGCGCCGTCGCTGGGAAACGTGGCCTTGATCAGGGGATCCACGTTCACTTCGCCGTTGATACCGAAGCTGGCACAGCGCTTGCCGTTCCGCGCATCCATCGCGATCAGGCGTTTGTCGGCGGTGGCCAGGAACAGGCGGTGCGCACACGCGGCGTCGGGGGCCGCGGTCTCGTCCGCCCAGTACTCGACTCCCCTGCACTTGAAGCGGCCGGCGTAGGGTGTCTTGTCAATCTTCGGGTCCATCGTCCAGCGCGGCGTGCCGGTAGCCGGCTCCAGCGCAATGACCTTGCCGAACGGGTCGCACACGACGAGGTGGCCGCCCGCCGCAACGGGAAGCAGGGTTGGCGTGTCCTGGAAGTCGATGTACTGCTTGAGGTCGGGGTTGTCCTTCACGGCACCGGTCCGGTACTGCCAGGCCAGCTCGAGTCCAACGACATTGTCCTTGTTGATCTGGGTCAGGGGCGAGAAGCGGCTGCCACCCTCGTCGCCACCGTAGTGGGCCCAGTCCTGGCCGGGGGCCGCCGCAGCGGACAGGGCCATGCCGAGGAGAACGGCAGACAGGATTGGATGGAAGGCGCGCATGGGTCTGTCGCTCGAGGGGATCAGTGGCGCCAATCTACCGCAAGTCCGGGGCGCCGCCACCGGGAGGCCATCGACGGTGCATCCCGTGGCCAACGCGCCTAGTCGCGAAGGGCCCAGGGAAAGCGCTCCGTGATCAGCATCAGGGGCCGGGACGCCGCACTGACGCGGTAGGCGCGCGTGAGGAAATCCGGCGCCGTCTGGGCCCGAACGCCGTCCGGCATTTCCAGCGGCCGCTCCCGGCCGTACCACAGCCCTTCCCGCCGGCTCTCGAAGCCCGGCATCAGCAGCAACTGTCCGAGGCTCAGGCCACCGGATTCCAGTCCGGCGCGCAGGGTGGCGGGCAGCCGGTCGACGCAGATGAGGGACTCCGCGTGCGCGAACAACCGCTGGCTGTCCGCGCCACGGAGCAGGACCTGGCGCTCGACGACCGGGGTACCGGCCGGCGCGTCCAGCCAGGCGACCGCGTCGGGCAGCACGGCGGCGCGCTGGCCCAACGGTTGCACGGCCACCGGCTCCAAAGCCCAGGCCGAGAGGAAACTCGTGACCGTCCCGTCGATGACCAGCAGGGCACGCTGCAGCGGGGACAGTTCCCCGGGGTCGACGTCCGCAAGATGACCCGGGCGGCGGTCCTGAGCCAGGAACAGCCGGCTCACCGGATCGAAGCGGGCGACGCGGGCCGGCAGTGGACGCAGTGAACTGTCGTTCGGCATGGCACTACCGGAGGGAACTGTGGCGCGGGCATGATAGCGCTGACCGGGGACACGGGAATGCCTGCATGACGGACTCAGCGGCCAGCGCCGCCCTGCACCGCAGCTTCGTCACGATAACGGGCGCGTTCGGCACCCGCCAGGTGCACTACCGGCGGGGCGGCCGAGGCCCCGCCGTGCTGCTGCTTCACCAGTCGCCACAATCCTCCCGGGAAATGGAGCCGTTGATCGAGGCGTGGGGGAAGGCATTCACGCTGATCGCTCCGGACTCACCCGGCTACGGTTTCTCCGATCCACTGCTGCACGAAGGCCGGCCCGCGGTGAGCGCCACCATGGAAGACTTGGCCCGGGCCACACTCGAGTTTGCCGACGCACTGGGCCTCGGCCGATTTGGCATCTACGGCTTTCACACCGGCGCCAGCATCGGCACTGCGCTGGCCGAGGCCGATCCCGGCCGCGTGGCAGCCGTCGCCGCCAACGGACTCGTGGTGCTGTCCGACGCGGAGCGGGAATCGATTCTCCGTGATTACCTCCCGCCGTTCATCCCGCGGTGGGATGGCGGCCACCTCGCGTGGCTATGGGGCCGCCTTCGCGAGCAGACCATCTTCTTTCCGTGGCATGACCGGCGCGCCGCCACCCGCATGGACTTCGATGTGCCAGCGCCCGAACGCCTGCAGGAGGCCCTGAACGAATTCCTCGCAGCCGGCGACAACTACCCGGTGGCTTACGCCGCCGCGTTCAGCGACCGCGCCGATCGCCGGTTGCCGGACCTGAAGGTACCGCTGCTGGTCACGGCCTCTGCGAGGGACCCGCTGGCCGGGCATCTCGAGCGCATTGGCGCGCGATCGGCCAGCGTGGAAGTGGCGTGCTCGCCGGATGGCGCCGCCGCCCTGGACCGCTGCTTCGCTCACCTGCAAAGCCATCCCGGGGACGCGCCGACGTTGCGCGCCGGGGGGAACACCGGGGCCAGCGAGTATCGCGGTGCGCCCGGTCGGCAGGTGCGCCTCGTGCGCACCGGGACGCCGGACGGTTCAGGCCCGGGTGAGCGGCGAATCGTCGTGCTGCTCCACGCGCCGGGCAGTTCGGCGGCCTCGATCGGCCCACTGTCCCGCGAGCTTCTCGCGAGCAACACGACGGTACTCGCCGTCGACCTGCCCGGGCATGGTGCCAGCGATCCGCCGCCGGCCATGGCAATCCCTGGGGCCACACTGGAGGCCACGACGAGGCATCTGGCCGACGCCCTGGCGTCCCTCACGTCCGGAACCGACACCACGGTGACGGCCATCGGCGACAGTGCGTTGATCGGCATTGAGCTGGCACGGCGCCTGGGCACCGACACGCGTGTCGCAGTGCTCGATCCCACGGACTGGTCCGCCCTCGACACCGCGGACTGGCTGCGCCTTGGCCTTCCAGCGCTAGATCCGGTCTGGTCGGGCGGCCACCTGCTGGAGGCCTGGCACCTGGTCCGGGACAGCCGGTTGTTCTCGCCCTGGTTCCGCCGGGAACACGGCGGTATCCGGCCCGGCGAGCCGGATCTGGACGACCAACGCATCCAGCAGGACGTCCGGGACCTGTTGCGCGCCCGTGGGACGTGGCAGGCGCTCCTGCGGGACGTGTTGCAAAGGGACGGTGACGGCCCTGGTTTGCGAAGTTGACGCAATGGCGGTCGCCCGTATACTCCCCCAGGACCACTAAGGCGCTGCGCGGTTCGGTCCAGGGGGCGAACCGCAGGTTCCCACAATAATATTGTGTCCATTGCGGGGACAGTCCGCCGATACCCGAGTCCGTCGGTCCACCAACCGGTGCAAACTCACCTCCCTTGATGGTTTTCCCGATCTCTATTTGTTGAGGAGCCTGCGTGATGAAACGGTGCTTGACGGCGATCGTCCTGGGACTGGCCGCCACTTCTGCCCTGGCGGCGGATGATTCGACCTCCTGGAACGCAGGCGTAGCCGCCGTGTTCGGCGAATACAAGTTCGACGACAACAACCTGGACGACAGCTCGACGGGCTTCAAGCTCTATACGGGCTATCGCTTCAACAAGCTGTTCGGCGTCGAGGGTGCATATCATAATTTCGGCGATTTCGAGGAAGACCTGGACCCGCCGAATCCCGGCGGTGAAGCCAAAGCCGGGATCGACGGCTTCAGCGCCTCGGCGCTGCTCTTCGCTCCGCTCAACAACGAAAACCTCGAGGTCTACGGCAAGGCCGGCTACTACTTCTTCGACCAGGAAGTGGTGGTCAACGATTCGTCGGGCGTCGAGACGGTCGCGGGCAGCAACTCCCCGTCCGGTCTGCTGCTTGGCGCCGGTTCGCGTTTCAACATCAGCGAGCAGTTCGCCGTCCGCGCCGAGGCCGAATGGTTCGACATCAACGACGGCGACCTCTGGTCGCTGAACGTGGGCTTCGAATACCTGTTTGGCCGGCCCGCCAAGCCTGTGGTCCCGGTGGCTGTCGTGGCAGCCGCCCCGGTCGTTGCTGCCGTTGTCGCACCGCCACCGCCCGCCGACACGGACGGTGACGGCATCACGGACCCCAGCGACCAGTGCCCCGACACCCCCAAGGGCGAACGGGTTGGTACTCAGGGGTGCTCCTGCGACGTGACGCGCCAGGTGCACTTCAAGTTGAACTCCGCCGAACTGACCGACGAAGACAAGGCCGCGCTGGACGAAGTCGCCGAAAATCTCGGCCGGCTGAAGTTCGTCTCCGGCACCGTGATCGGCCACACCGACAGCTCCGGTTCCGACGAATACAACCAGCAGCTGTCCGAGCGCCGGGCCCGGTCTGTCGCCACGTACCTGGAAGGCAAGAACATTGCGGTGGGCCGCCTGGCGGCCTCCGGTGCCGGCGAGAGCGATCCGGTGGCCGACAACGCCACGCCGGAAGGCCGCGCCCAGAACCGCCGCGTGGTTCTGAAGCGGACCGACTGCGACATCTCGAAGTAGGACGGAGTCCAGATTCATGCAGTCCCGATCGATGCAGCCGCAGGTAAGCCCGGCCCACTTAAGCCGGATTTGGCTTCCGACGTGCGTTGCCTGCGCCCTCGCCCTGATGCCGGCGCTGGCAGCCAAAGCGGGTGAGATAGAACCGGGCTTCTCGGCCGGAGCCGAGGCGCTCTACGGCAGCTACAAGCTCGATGGCGGTGGCCTCGACGACAGCACCGTCGGCTTCAAGGCGTGGGGCCAGTACCGCTTCGGCAAGATCCTGGCTTTCGAGGTGTCGTTCCTGGATACGGGCGATTTCGAGGACGACACCGCGCCTGGCGAAGAAGGCGGCAATGCAAGCATCAGCGCGCGCGGGTTCAGCTTTGATGTCGTGGGCTATGCCCCCGTCGCGTCCGACAAGTTCCAGATCTTCGGCAAGGTCGGGTTCTTCGACCTCAACCAGGACCTTGAAATCGACAACGAAAGCTCCAGCTCGCGCAGCGCGGACGGCATCACGCTGGGCGTTGGCGCCGATCTCGCCGTTGCCACGCAGGTAGCGGTGCGCGTCGAGGGCAACTGGTACGACATGGACGGCGCTGACTTCTGGACCGTGGGTCTTGGCGTCAGCTACCGCTTTGGTCAGCCCTAGGTCCGTATCGCGCCGCTCGGCGGTCCTTCTCCTCGGCTTCGCGGTCGTCACCCCGGCAGTCCATGCCGGGGATGACTGGACGTCCTATGGCGGTGACGCCGGTGGCTCGCACTACTCCTCCCTTGACCAGATCAACCGGAACAACGTCGGCCGGCTGGTAAAGGCCTGGGAATACCACACGGGCGAGTTGGCCCGTCATCCCGATCGCAAGGCCTTCGCGAGCTTCCACGCCACACCCCTGTTGGTGCCGGCAGCGGCCGGCCACTCGCTGGTCTTCTGCACACCGTTCAATCGGGTGATCGCCCTAGACCCGGCCACCGGCCGGGAACGCTGGGTGTTCGATCCGCAACTCGACCTCGGGCCGGTGGGCACGCGCTATAACTGCCGGGGTCTCGCCTACTGGGAAGACAGGCAGGCGCCGGGAGCAACCGCGTGCGCGCACCGGCTGTACATGGGCACAGGCGACCTTCGTCTCGTTGCCGTCGACGCACGGACCGGGCGTGCCTGCCCGGGTTTTGGTGCCGGCGGCGCCGTCGATGTAAAGGCCCTCGTGCTGGCGGAGGCGGAGCACCGCGCACGGCGTCTGGGCCGGCCGGTCGATTTCCGGCACGGCGATGTGCAGTTCTCTTCCCCGCCCGTGGTAGCGGGCACGGTAGTGGTGGTGGGTTCGGCCAACAACACCAAGTTCCGCCGCAACGACGGCCCGAGCGGCGCCGTGCGCGCCTTCGATCTGCGCACCGGCGACCTGCGCTGGAGCTTCGACCCCGTGCCGCGGAATCCCGGCGATCCGGAAGCCGCGGGCTGGTCCGGCGACGCATTGGCGGCGACTGGCGCTGCCAACGTCTGGAGCATCATGACCTACGACGCTGCCCGGGACCTGGTCTTCCTGCCGACGGCCAGCGCGGCGCCCGACTTCTTCGGTGGCACGCGCCCGGGTGACAACCGCTACGCCAATTCCGTGGTCGCCCTGCGGGCTGCGACGGGCGAAGTTGCCTGGCACTACCAGCTGGTGCACCACGACGTCTGGGACCTCGACCTGCCCGCCCAACCCATGCTCCTGGACCTGGCCCTTGGCGGGCAGCGGGTGCCGTCGGTGGTGCAGCTGACGAAAATGGGGCTCGTGTTTGCCTTCGACCGGTCCACCGGAGCCCCCGTTTTGCCCATCGAGGAGCGGCCGGTGCCAGGAGGCGGTGTGCCCGGTGAGCGGCTCTCCCCCACCCAGCCCTTTCCGGCGACGATCCCGCCGCTCGTCCCTGGCGGACTCAATCCGGAAGACGCCTGGGGCTATACCTTTATTGACCGGGCGGTGTGCCGGCGCCTGATCGAGGGCGCGCGACACGGCCAGTACTACCTGCCACCCGGCCTGCAGGGCACGGTGAACTTTCCCGGCATGGCCGTCACCAACTGGGGTGGTGGCAGCTTCGACCCGGCTCGGCAACTGCTCATCGTGCCGGTCAACCGGGCGCCGACGTTTACGCAACTGATTCCAGTAGCGCAGGTGGATCCGACCGCACTGGCCAATCCCATGGCAGGGTTGATGGGCAATCCGGGCAAGCTGGACGGGACCCCCTACGCGCAGGTCTTCAAGCCGCTGCTGTCGCCCCTGTTCTCACCATGCAATCCGCCGCCCTGGGGCGAGCTCGTCGCGCTCGACCTGGCCACCGGCAAGACGCGCTGGCGCGTGCCGCTGGGCGTGCTGGACAAGCTGGTCCGCCTGCCGTTGCCGCTGCGCTGGGGAACGCCGACGTCTGGGGGCCCGATCGTCACCGCAGGCGGAGTGGTGTTCATTGGCGCGACGATGGACGAGCGCTTCCGGGCCTTCGATGTGGAGACGGGCGAGCAGCTCTGGGAAACGGAGACTCCCACCGCGGCCATGGCCACACCGATGACCTACCAGGTCGGCGGCCGGCAATTCGTTGCCGTGGCGGCCGGGGGCCACATGTGGCAGTACGCTTTCAAGATCGGCGACTCGCTCATTGCCTGGCGCCTCCCGTAACCTGGGTAACCTTGGGACATGCCTTACAGGACTGTGATTTCCCGCACGTCCCACCAGACATAAAACCCTGATCCTAGTCGGGCCTTAAGTTAATGGGGCCAGGGGTCACCGGTTATGACAGGGAACGTCGCGCGCCATCGCGCAGGATTCGTATTCGGCACAGCGCTCTGTGCGTTCACTGCGGGCTGCGGTACGGTTCAGCAGTTCGACCCTGCGCCCGAGCACCTCCGGACCATCGAAGGAAACCGTGCGGTACCCCCCGCCGTCACCCAGCTGCCAGCGCCACCGGCGCCGGTGCCACGTCCGCCCCAGGAAACCTACACCGTTGTCGTCACCGACGTGCCCGTCAGGGAAGTGCTGTTCGCCCTGGCACGGGACGCGGGTGTGAACGTCGACGTGTCCGGGGACCTCCAGGGCAACGTGACGCTCAACGCCATCAACCAGACACTGCCCCAGATACTCGATCGCCTTAGCCGCCAGGCCAGCATCCGTTACACGCTGGACAACGGAACGCTGCTGGTGATGCCCGACGCGCCCACCGAGGGTGTAGCCACGCAGATTGCCACGGCCGGCGGCAGTGTTGGCGAGGAATCAGCAGCTGGCGGCGGCGGGAGCAGCGGCGCCTCCACCGGGAACGGCTCCAGGACCGTCGTGAAGAATGTTGCCGAAAGCGCCTTCTGGAGCGTGCTCGGCGCCAACCTGCGCCAGCTGATCACGGGCAAGAGCCAGGGCGCCGAAGGCGCCGCCGAGGGCATCGATCCCGTAGTGGTGAACCCGATGTCCGGAATGATCAGCGTCCAGGCGACCAGCGTCCAGCACCAGCAGATGCAGGCCTATCTGGACCAGTTGTCGGCAGGCGCCAAGCGCCAGGTGCTGATCGAGATTACCGTGGTCGAAGTGGACCTGAACGACCAGTACCAGTCCGGAGTGGACTGGGCGACGGTGTCCTCCCAGGGCGGCCTCGGCAAGGACGGCGTGTCCCTGATCAGCGACCTCATTGGCGG